>NZ_JASPJI010000001.1:146722-186598 GCF_030232285.1 Corynebacterium sp. MSK047
TACTGGACAAATGCCTCTGATAGTCCTTCCGCACCGGTGCCATGTCCTTATTTCCCCCCCCCCCCAACACCACCCCACCCCAAAGGTCAATACATTGAACTTGGTGGTTCATTGAACTGACCACTATTCTTGGCTGCCATGAGTATTAGCGTCCAGAACTTGAGCGTGAGCTACGGCGCGAACACCGCGATTCGGAACATCAGCTTCACCCTCGACTCCCCCGGCATGCACGGCATCATCGGCCCCAACGGCTCAGGCAAATCCACCCTCATGAAGGCGATGCTCCAGATCCTGGACAAACACAACGTCCACGGCACAGGCCCCACCGGCGCCCCTGCCGGCTACCCCGTCACCCTCGACGGCAAGGCCCCCGCCGAGCAGCGCCGCGCAATCGCTTATATCGAGCAGCGCTCTGACCTCGACCGCAACTTCCCCACCAGCGTCTTCGACACCGTCCTGATGGGCACTTACCCGCGCCTGGGTCTTTTCCACCGCCCCGGCAAGGCCGAACGCGAAGCAGCCACCCAGGCTCTCAAGGACGTCGACATGTGGGACTTTCGCCACCGCCACATCAGCGAACTCTCGGGCGGACAGTTCCAGCGCGTCCTCTTTGCCCGCGCCATCGTCCAGGACGCGGAGTACATCTTCCTGGACGAGCCCTTCGTCGGCATCGACGTCCCCAGCGAGAAGACGATCGTGACCCTGCTGCGGCAGATGGCGGACGCGGGCAAGCACGTCGTCGTCGTGCACCACGACATGAACACGGTGCGCGGCTACTACAACGACCTCATCGTCCTCAACGGCGAGCTCGTCGCGGCGGGTCCCACCGAGGAGGTCTTCGTCCCCGACGTGCTGCAGAAGGCCTTCGGCGCGCTCGTCATCCGCGAGCCGTCAGCACCAGCCCACCCCACGCCACGGCAGGCAGCCCTCCAGGAGGAGACAGCATGATCGCGGAGTTCCTCGACTCACTACTCAGCCACGGCTACCTGCAAAAAGCGCTGATCACCTCGGTGATCGTGGGCGTGGCCTGCGGCATCGTCGGCAGCTTCATCGTGCTGCGCGGCATGGCCCTGATCGGCGACGCCATCTCGCACGCCGTACTACCGGGGGTCGCGGCCTCCTACCTGCTCGGCACGAACCTCTTCCTCGGGGCGGTGGTCGCGGGTCTACTCGCCACACTGGCGATCGGGCTGATCAGCGAACGCTCCACTGTGAAGAACGATTCGGCGATCGGCATCGTCTTTTCCACCTTCTTCGCGATCGGCGTGCTGCTCATGGCGAAAGCGCAGACGGCGACGGATCTGACGGAGATCCTCTTCGGCAACGTCCTGACCGTTCAGGACGCCGACCGCAACCTCTCGATCGGTATTGCCGCTGCCGTGCTGATTCTCACGCTGGTCTTTTACAAGGAGCTCAAGCTCAGCACCTTCGACCCCGTCATGGCGCAGTCGGCTGGCGTGCCCGTGCGGGCAATCCACTACGGGCTGATGGTGGTGCTCACGCTGGTGACGGTCATTTCCCTGCAGACGGTGGGCGTGATCCTGGTGGTCTCCCTGCTGATCACTCCGGCGTCGGCGGCGTACCTGCTGACGAACCGGCTGGGAGTGATGATCGGGCTTTCAGTGGCGATCTCGGCGCTCAGCTCCGTAGTGGGGCTGTTCCTGAGCTATAGCTACAACGTGTCCTCCGGCGTGACGATCGTGCTGACCGCCAGCGCGCTGTTCCTGCTGGCTTTCCTCTTCGCGCCAGGCAAGGGACTGATTGCTCGCTCGCTGGGCAATAAGCCACTGGCCGCGCTGTTGGCCCTCCTGGTGGGCGGTGCCCTCGTGTTCGGGGCCGTGACCTTCTCGACGGAGGAGAAGGCAGACGGTGAGCAGCTGAACGTCGTCACCACCTTCACGCTGCTGGCGGACCTGGTGGAGGAGATCGGCGGCGAGGCGGTGGACGTCCATAACCTCGTGCCGACCGGCACGGACCCGCACGACTACGACCCCCTGCCCGCGGACCTGGATGCGACGAGCGACGCCGACCTGCTGTTCTACAACGGGCTGAACCTCGAGGGCGGTGAGCACGGCTGGCTCGCGAAACTGAAAAACACCGCGGGCCTGGACGATTCCCAGATGGTCGAGGCCACCAAGGGCGTGGAACCGAAGTACCTCAAGGACGAAAAGGGCAATCAGGAGATCAACCCGCACGCCTTCCTGGACCCGACCGTCGGCATCGCGATGGCCGAGAACGTGACCGCGGCGCTGGCCGAGGCCCTGCCCGAGCGTGCCGAGCACATCGAGGAGAAGGGGGCGGAGTACAAGGCCATGCTGGAGAGCATCGACGCCGACTACCGCGAGCAGATCGGTGCGCTGCCGAAGGAGGATCGTGTGCTCGTGGCCAGTGAACATGCCTTCCAATACATGGTCGACACCTACGGCATGGAGCAGCTGTATATCTGGCAGATCGACACGGATGAAAACGGCTCCCCCGCGCAGATCGGACACCTCGTGCGCCAGCTGAAGGACAAGCGCCCGAAGCACCTGTTCGTGGAGTCGAACGTGGATACGCGCCCCATGAAGACCGTCTCGAAGGAGGCCGGGATTCCGATCTTCGACGAGCCACTGCACTCCGATGAGCTCGGCAAGCCGGGCACGGTCGCGGGAACCTACGAGGATTTCCTGCGCAGCAACTTGAAGACCATGATCGCGGGGCTGAAGCGCTAAAACGCGAATGCTCGAGGCCCACATGCGTTGGGCTTCCCCGGTCGCATTCCCCCCCCCCGTTTACTAAACGAGCAGCATCCGCGTCCTACCCATGCAGGCGGTTAGCAGCGCAGACCAAAGCGGAGAGCACGGAAGCCTCCGGAGTCTGGCCGAAGCCCATGGTCCACACATGGTCATTGTTGTGACCTGCATAGACAAAGGTAGCGGTAGCTTCGAAGATTTCGAACTGGTGGAATTCCACGATTTCCACGCGGTAACCTGCATCAGCCAGCAGATTAGTGCAAGCCGACACCGGCCCCATAGCGGTAATCTCCTGGGTGAAGGTGTGGGTGTGGTCGTCCTTGTCGGTCAGTGTTAAGTCAGCGTTGAAATTCCAGCGCCCCAGGGTGCCGCGGGTTGCCTCGAAATTCTTGATCTGAACCGGGCCGCTCGTGGGGGAGTAGGTGTCCTTGAACTTCTGCCAGTTCATGCCACGAGCTTCTTGCCTTAAGCCTCGAGGCAGGCGATGTCCGAATCGAGCCCTAAATGGATCGTCGGAATAAGTTCGCACATTGCCGTCGTCCTGGTGCTCCAACGAAGGGCGCTTGCCCGTGAACGTCGTCGAAGTGGACATGTTCTTCTGGGTGCGAGTGGGAAACATTCTTTTCTGGTCCTTTGCTTAGTTGCTTTTGCTGTGAGTGGCGGACCAACCAAGTGCTTTGAGAAGTTGCGGCCAGAGACCCCGTGTGGAGGGGTCAGTCCTGTCGGCCTCCACCGGGGTTCGTAGCCTTCGCTACTCGAATAAGAATGTTCTGCTGCATGGGTGGAACCTTACTACAGGTAAAAGATGTGACACAAGTCATTCAATCAATATCTTTGGTGGATTCTTTGCTGTCCCCGTTAAATTCCGTTGACAGAGGCCAGGAAAACCGCCTCGCCAATAGCGATGTCGCGAATCTCGTTCGGGTCGACCGATTCATCAGCCGAGTGGATGCGAGCCTGTGGCTCCTCCACGCCGTAAAGCGCGATGTCAGCACCTGGTACGGCGTCCAGCAGGGTGGCGCACAGCGGAATTGAGGCGCCCTCGCCCATGCTTGCGGTCTCCTTGCCATAGGCGGCCGACAGGCTGTCAGCGACCAGTTGCACAACCTTGCCCTCAACGTTGGCCCGGAACGGGTTAGCCAGCTCGTCGCGTTCGACCGTCACCTTCACGCCCCACGGAGCATGTGCGCGCAGGTGATTTTCCAGCGCGTCCTGCGCCTCAGCCGGATCAACGCCGCCTGGGATGCGGAAGTTAATGTGCGCCATGGCGGTCGACGAAATCGCGTTGACAGCATTGGTTGCCGGTGGGCAGTCGATGCCGGTCACAATCACCGACGGGCGCGCCCAGGTCAGATCGGAGACGGAAGTGTCCTCGTTGCTAATCAGGCCCACTCCATTGAGCACGCCGGCGTCAGCGCGGAAAGTCTCTGGCGAGTAGTCCAGGCCCTCCCACCGCTGCGAGCAGTCCAGTCCATCAATAGAAGTAAAGCCATTTTCATCGCGCAGGCTGTCGAGCATGCGAATCAGTGCCGCCAGCGCATCCGGGGCTGCGCCGCCGAACATGCCCGAGTGAACCGGCTGCTCCAGCGCATCGACGCGTACTTCCACATCGGCGGTGCCGCGCAGAGTGGTCACGAGCGTCGGCTGGCCAACCTCGGCATTGCCGACATCCGCAATGAGGATGACGTCGGCGTCGAAAAGCTCTGGCTGTGTGGCGATGAGGTTGTTCAGGCCCGCCGACCCGCGCTCCTCGGAGCCCTCCACGATGAGTTTGATGTTTGGCATGTCGACGTGGCCCGCAAGAGCGTCGTCGCGCAGCGCGCGCAGCGCAGCCAGGTGCATGACCACGTTGCCCTTGCAGTCGGCAGTACCGCGGCCGTACCAGCGACCGTCGCGCTCGTCGAGTGTCCACGGATCTGCGGTCCAAGCGGACTCGTCGCCCGCCGGCTGGACGTCGTAATGGGAGTAGAGCAGTACGGTCTTCGCGCTTTCCGACGACGCGGGGACGAAACCCGACAGTGCAATCGAGCCGTCGACGGTGTGGTGCGCCTTCAGTTCGATGCCCAGCTCTGCGTACATCTTGGTAACCGCCTGAGCTGCGTCAATGCAAGCCTGTTTGGTTTCTTCGGTGCCGTGTACGGAAGGGAAAGCCACCAGCTCGGTCAGCTGGGTGCGGATGGTCTCGCGTTGGCTGGAGATGTGGTCTCGCAGGGCGTCCGTGAGTTCCTTATTAATAATGCTCATGTGCGACAGTGTAGGCGCACAACCATGATGACGTTGGGAGTGACGTCGGGAGTGGTATTGGCGTTGGGAGTTGCGGCGCTTAACCTTGCACTCGATGGGGTTGAGTGCTAAAAAAGTGAATTAGCACTTGCTCTAATTGAGTGCTAATAAAAACAACTTCACACCTTGTGTATGTGTGCGTTGTATGCGAGTTGCAGCAAACTGCAGCACATACTGCAGCGCAGGCTGAAACAAGTGTTGCAAAGTCGTTAAAAAGTACAGTGTTGACTCCGGTGATGGAGAGGGCGGCGCTTCCCTCGAATCACATGCCGTCGCGGGCGCCTGGGTCAACTTCCAATGTAAGTGCCACATAAATAGACGGAGGATTCTTCAAACCTCATGGCTAAGATGATTGCATTTGACGAGGAGGCCCGCCGCGGTCTCGAAACGGGTCTGAACACCCTGGCAGACGCTGTCAAGGTTACGCTGGGCCCGAAGGGTCGCAACGTAGTCCTCGAGCGCAAGTGGGGCGCACCGCTGATCACCAACGACGGTGTCTCCATTGCACGTGAAATCGAACTTGAGGATCCTTACGAGAAGATCGGCGCTGAGCTGGTCAAGGAAGTTGCCAAGAAGACCGACGATGTCGCTGGTGACGGTACTACTACCGCTACCGTTCTGGCTCAGGCTCTGGTTTCCGAGGGTCTGCGCAACGTTGCTGCTGGCTCCAACCCGATGGGCATCAAGCGCGGCATCGAGAAGGCTGTCACGGCTGTTACCGAGAAGCTCCTGGAGTCCGCTAAGGACATTGAGACCAAGGAGCAGATTGCTGCTACCGCTGGTATCTCCGCTGCTGACCCGGCTATCGGTGAGCTGATTGCCACCGCTATGGACAAGGTCGGCAAGGAAGGCGTCATTACCGTGGAAGAGGCCAACACCTTTGGTCTCGACCTGGAGCTGACCGAGGGTATGCGCTTCGACAAGGGCTACATCTCCGGTTACTTCGCCACCGACATGGAGCGCCAGGAGGCCGTTCTGGAGGATCCGTACATCCTCCTGGTTTCCGGCAAGATCTCCAACATCAAGGACCTGCTGCCGCTGCTGGAGAAGGTCATGCAGTCCGGCAAGCCGCTGCTGATTATTGCTGAGGACGTCGAGGGTGAGGCTCTGTCCACCCTGGTCGTCAACAAGATCCGCGGCACCTTCAAGTCTGTCGCTGTGAAGGCTCCGGGCTTCGGCGACCGCCGTAAGGCAATGCTGCAGGACATGGCTATCCTGACCGATGGCCAGGTCATCTCTGAGGAGGTCGGACTGTCGCTCGAGACCGCTGACCTGCCGCTGCTGGGTCGCGCTCGCAAGGTCGTCGTCACCAAGGACGAGACCACCATCGTCGAGGGCGCTGGCGAGCAGTCCGCTATCGAGGGCCGTGTCAACCAGATCCGCGCTGAGATCGAGAACTCCGACTCCGACTACGACAAGGAGAAGCTGCAGGAGCGTCTGGCTAAGCTCGCCGGCGGTGTTGCAGTTATCAAGGCTGGCGCCGCAACTGAGGTCGAGCTCAAGGAGCGCAAGCACCGCATCGAGGATGCCGTCCGCAACGCAAAGGCTGCTGTGGAGGAGGGCATCGTCGCTGGTGGCGGTTCCGCACTGCTGCAGGTTTCGCACGTGCTTGACGACGAGCTGGGTCTGACCGGCGACGAGGCAACTGGTGTCCGCATCGTGCGTGCGGCTCTCGCAGCTCCGCTGCGCCAGATTGCTCTGAACGCTGGTTTCGAGGCCGGCGTCGTTACCGAGAAGGTTGCTTCCCTGCCGCAGGGCGAGGGTCTGAACGCTGCTACCGGTGAGTACATCGACCTGATGGAAGCCGGAATCAACGACCCGGTGAAGGTTACCCGCTCCGCACTGCAGAATGCCGCTTCCATTGCGGCTCTGTTCCTGACCACCGAGGCTGTTGTCGCTGACAAGCCGGAACCGGCTATGCCGGCAATGCCGGGTGGCGACGAGATGGGCGGCATGGGCTTCTAAAAGAGGTCCCAACTGCTTGAGTTAGCCTTAAAAATCGCCGCTGAGGGGTGTCCCTCAGCGGCGATTTTGCTCTGTAACTTGAGAAAGTTTAAGTCCCCGAACCCACCCTCGTCGCATCAGATGCCTCAGCGCTTGGTAGTGAAAAATAACCGATGATCTGTACCCATGTACGCAATGCCGAGGACTGTCTGTTATTAATCCTGCTGCCTCAGTACAGGTGAGATCTTTAGGTGTCCCTTTAAGGCCAGAGACAGGCCGTCGCGCTCGCCGACAATCTGGATGCAACTACCGACTTATCAAAGTGTGAAATTCTTCTGGCTTCGCTACCGAACCCTGCTTGCTATTCGGCCGGCTTATCCGCGGCCTCGATAAGCTCGGTTGACCAGTTCGCCTGCTGAATACGGGTATCCAAGTCCCGGTATTCCTTCGCCGCCTTGTCGGCTTTCTGGCGCAGCGACCGGATATCCACAGTGGCGACATAGCGAATCTCCGAAGCTGAGTATCGATCCCGCCGACCCGAGCCCTGATCGGCTGCGGAGGTGTAGAACCGCCGCCGTGTTAGCAGGTGGTCGCGCTTCGCAAGTGCGTCGCTAAGCGTTCCGTCCTCGAAGGCAGTAGCGGAATTCGTTGCGTTAATCGAGCGCACCAGCCATTCGAAGCGCGCCATCAGACGCTCGGCTTCGGCAATAAGCGCTTGCGGATCTTCATCAGGCGTATCGCCTTCCTGCACCTGCGCTACTAGCGAAAGACGGCGATTAATCTCAGCCAGCCGGTCGGAAACTTCGGATCGTGCGGCAAGAGCTTCGGATAACAACATGGCATTTATTGTACGCGCAGTGCTTATCGACGGTCGCTGCGTGCAGTCCCACCCCTCAATTTCGGTAAGACGGAACGTTAACTACTGGGAAATTGCAGGTAAGGGCACCCGCATGGGGGACGCGTGGCAGAGAAATTCAGTAGGATAAGGGGTATGGCTGACAAGAATGAAGAGGAATTCCACATCGTCGATTTGGCGAAGACCGAAGGTTACGTCGTCGATGATTCTGATGAGGACGATCCGGTACTGGTCACTCCAGACGGTGAGCGGGTTGATACCTGGCGCGATGGCTACCCGTACGAGGAGCGCATGACTCGTAAGGAATATGAGTCTATTAAGAGGAAGCTGCAGATTGAGCTTCTGAAGTGGCAGAACTGGACCAAGGAAACTGGTCAGAAGCACATCATCCTCTTCGAAGGCCGTGACGCCGCTGGTAAGGGCGGTACCATTAAGCGCTTTAACGAGCACCTGAATCCGCGTGGTGCTCGTACTGTGGCTCTGGAAAAGCCGTCTCCGCGTGAGTCCACATCGTGGTACTTCCAGCGCTACATTGAGCACTTCCCGTGCGCTGGTGAAATCGTCTTCTTCGACCGTTCTTGGTACAACCGTTCGGGCGTTGAGCGCGTGATGGGTTTCTGTACTGAGTCGCAGCACGCAGAGTTCCTGCGTGAGGTCCCGATGCTGGAGAACATGATTCTGGGCTCCGGTATTTCGCTGACCAAGCTGTGGTTCTCTGTGACCCAGAAGGAGCAGCGCACTCGCTTCGCTATTCGCCAGGTTGACCCGGTACGTCAGTGGAAGCTCTCTCCGATGGACCTCGCATCGCTGGACCGTTGGGGTGACTATACCCGCGCAAAGGAAGAGCAGTTCCGCTACACGGATACGGATGAGTCCCCGTGGATTACCATTAAGTCCAACGACAAGAAGCGTGCCCGCATCAACGCAATGCGTTATGTGCTGAGCAAGTTCGAGTACACGGAGAAGGACCACGAGCTGGTTGGTACTCCGGACCCGAAGATTGTTAAGCGTGGCCGTGACCAGATTGGTGACTAGTTCGGTGGTCCGTGACTGACAAAGTTCTTGTCTAGAAGAAACGCCCGCAGGAGTGCTCAGGCACTCGGCGGGCGTTTTCTTATGGCTGGCGGCGGTGGCGCTGGCAGGCGATGACGTGGTCACGGCTTGCGGCTACGAGCAGGCAGCCGGCGTCGGCGTAGGTGCCGTCGATGAAGATTTGGTCGTAGATTCGGTTGGGGGGCTGGGGTACTGGGGACATCGATGAGCCACAACGAGGTGAACCGGCGGTCGAGCGTGCGCCGGGAGACGTGCAAGGTGTCGGCGACCTCGGTTAAAGAAGCAGTGCCGGTGACGTAGGCGTGAAACGCTTTGAAATCCCGGGTCTGGGTCTGATCGAGGCGGCGGTGTGTGGTGGAGGTTCCACAGTCAGGGTTTTTACACCGCCACCTGGTTGTCCCTTTGGTTGTGGTGCCGTTTTTCTTCATTTGCCCAGTGCATACGGGGCATCGGGGTCTGTTATGAGTCACCCAGAAAGACAACCAAGACCCTGCTACCACATGTAGGAGCCATTCCGGTGGATTGAACAAGAAACGGGCTTGAATAAGGTCTGGAACCTTATTTAAGCCCGTTTTATGCAGCTTGATCAGCAGATATGCTGAAAATCAGACACACTTTTGGGGATGCGGACGTTTTGTCACTTAACCCTGGGTTGGAGTGGGGCTTGGGTTGAAGCAGGGGCAGGTTGTTGGCTTGTCCGTCACTTATGGCCAGTTTTCGGGGACTTATCGATGGTTTTTCGGCACTTATGCGCAAGCTGCGGGCCAGGCCCTCTCACTTGTCGATGCGCTATTCACTTGTGGCCACGCTGCAGCGCATCGATAGGTGAATAGCGTGGCCACAAGTCGTCGGATGCGTCGGCCAGCTAGCATTGCAGCCCGTCAGCTTTTTAGTCCGTCAGACTTTAGCCCGCCAAGTCAGTTTTTCGCCGCCAGCTTGCAGCCTCTACCCCTCAATCAACTCCTGGCCCCAGTAGGAATCCGGGGTAGTGCCAGGGGCAATCCAATACACAGCGGAGCCGATGTGACGGTTCCACTCATTGAGCAAATCGCCGCGATCCAAACGGGCTTGGATTGCACTGAATTGGTTGTCCGGGTTCTTCTGGAATGCAACCCAGACCAGGCCAACGTTCGGTCCTTCGAACGGGAAGGCCGGCTCACCGGGCTGGTCTTCGTAGGCATAGGCGCGGCGACGCAGGGCGTCGTCAGGCTGACCATCCTGCTCACGGGAAAGCGCCAAGTGAGACTGGCGGTGGATGAGATACTCGCCCTGGTCATCGACGGCATCCATGTCCTCTTCATCGAACTCGTCATTGCCGCCGGAAAGAGGAGCGCCGGTGTGGAAGTCACGACCGATAACGATGGAGCGTTCGTCGGTGCTGAGCTCATCCCAACTGTTCAAGTCGAGCGCAATACGGCGAACAACCATCACGCAGGAGTTGTTAATCGCCTTGTCCTTGGAGTCAATCCACACCTGTTCGGACCATTCCTCCGGAGTGGACGGGTTGACGGTGCCGTCAAGCTGGCCCAGCGGGTTGCGTGGGGTAGCGCCGTGAGGCTGCGAACCCCAGGCGTAGGAAAAGCCCTTCTGGAACCACTTCACGCGAGCCCACGGAGCCGCCTTCTTTTCCAGTAGACGGGACGCGGCCGAAACGGTGACGAGATCATCACCGCACAACTGCAGAGCGAAGTCAGACTGACCCCACTCAGGGCGGAGCATGTCATGCTGGAATGACGGGATATCGTGCAGACCAGCCGGCTTGCGCTCTGGCTTGCCGAGCACATCGAAGATGCGCTCACCGAAACCTGCGGTAATGGTCAGGTTTGCAGTGGCTGCAACCATTTCCGGTTCCAGATACCCCTCGATGTCCTGGCCTTGGGTGAGGCGGCGGGCAACGTCGGTAAGTGAGGAGAACAGTGCCTTCAGATCTGCTGCGTCGACGCCGTCCTTCAAATCGAATGCGACGAGGCGGAGATGTGCTTGGCCGGGCTGTTCAACGCCTGACTGGACCGGGCCATCGAACGGAATCTTGGCGCCCCTCAGGGAAGTTTCGGAAGCCTGTGTCACTCGAGGTCACTCCTTGAAAAGAGGTGGGATAGATAGCTTTTATGACTACGAGCTTAATCGCATTCGACTGGCTATGAGTTCCAAAGTAGAAGCTCCGCAGGAGCAATGACCTCGACCCTCTGTTACCCCTTAATGCGCGTCTTTTCGCTTGCCCAGGCTAGGTCGCGCAGCTCATTCTTGCGCACCTTGCCGGTGGAGGTTCGCGGCAACTCATCAATTACGACAACATCGCGTGGAATCTTGTAACCGGCGATATGAGCGCGACAGTGGGCAATGACAACTTCGGCCACGTTCTTATGGTGCTCGGCAACTTCTTCCGCGGTGCCCTGGCAGCGAGCCTCCGGGCGCAATACAACGTAGGCGCGTGGACGCTCGCCCCACTTGTCATCCGGCACGCCGATGACAGCACAGTCGGATACATCTGGGTAGCTGACCACAGCCTGTTCGACTTCAATAGTAGAGATGTTCTCACCGCCGGAGACGATAACGTCTTTTGCGCGGTCGAGCAGCTGAATATAGCCATCCGGATGCATAACACCAAGGTCGCCGGTGTGGAACCAGCCGCCGCGGAACGCGTGTTCGGTGGCCTCGGGGTCCTTGAAATAACCATTCATGACACCGTTGCCAGTCATAATAATTTCGCCGATGGTGGCACCGTCGTTAGGTACGTCAATCAGAGGTGTATCGAGTGCGTCGGATTGTTCGACGATGCGAACGTCCTGGTTAGTTACGGTAGCGACACCCTGGCGAGCCTTGAGGACGGCGCGGCGACGCACGGTCATGTCCTTCCAATCGGGTTGGGACTCGCAGACCGTGAAGGGGCCGTAAGACTCAGTGAGACCATACACGTGCGTGATTTCGACGCCAATATTTTCACAGCGCGTGATGATTGTCGGACTCGGCGGTGCGCCTGCAGTCATAATGCGCAGGTTGGTGACGCGACGCTTGTTATCGTCATCGACGAGTGTGGTCAGCACAGCAGGCGCACCGCACATTGAGGTAACACCCTCCTCTACAATAAGGCGCCACATTTCCGGCCCGCGGACGGCGCGAATCGCAACTTGGCGAGCACTGGTCGACATCGCTGCCCACCCGGTACACCAGCCGGAACAGTGAAACATCGGCAGAGTCCACAGGTAAACGGTGTAGTGATTGAAGTGCATAGTCTGCACCTGGCCAAGCGCATTCAGATATGCGCCGCGATGCGTGTACACCACACCTTTCGGTTTTCCCGTCGTGCCCGAGGTGTAATTGATGGCAATGGGGTCGTGCTCGTCATCGACGCTGTAGGGCAGGTTCGGACGATTCTTCCCACGCTTGACGACGTCGTCCCCAGCCAAGTACTGGCTAAAGGTAACAGCGGCCGTATTCTCAGCCTGGTATGCCGAGGTGCCAACAATCTCGGGTTCGTTGCCTTCGCCGTCTGCGATGTAGATGACCTGCTTAAGTAGGTGCCCGACTGTCGGAAGCGCTTGGTCAATCAAAGCTTGTTCACCGAGCAGCGTGGTGATTTCAGAATGCTCGAGGATGTATTCGATTTCCTTCGCAGCCAGGCGAGTATTAATAGCGACAACGACGCCACCTGCCAATGGAATAGCGAACTGTGCGAGGAGTGCCTCGTAACTATTTGCCGCGAGCACGCCGACCCGGTCGTTTTTCTGCAGGCCATCGTCGATAAGTGCATGTGCGAAGGCCTGCGCGTCGGCGGCCATTTCGGCGAAGGTGATGCGACGTGGGCCGTCGACGAAGCCAACTTTGTTCGGGTGGACGCGGGCACTGCGCTCTAGAAATCGCAGTGGGGTAATTGGCTGATCCAAACCATTTTTGTCAGGGAAAATAGTCATAGGAATTAGGGTAAATGGTTGGATTGCAATACGAAAGGATTTCACAAAATAGGGGAAGAGTTTTCGCGGGTGGCTTTCACTCCACCCGCGCAGCCCTACTTCTTCTTGGCCACTACTGGCTCAATTGGGTTACCTCGCCAGGAGGTGTGCGCAGGAACGTGGTCACCGCGCATGACGAGAGAACCGGGCTCGACGCGGCAGCCGTCGTCAAGCACAGATGCCGGCAGTGCGACTGAGTGCGGTCCCAGCACGGAGCCGTGTCCGATGTGGACGGTGTCGAGCGTCATCACACGGTCGGTGAACAGGTGCGTCTGAACGACACAACCGCGGCCGACAGAGGCACCCCGCTCGATTGTGACCAGGTCGGTCTCGGGCAGCCAGTACGTCTCCAGCCACACCCCGTGGCCAACGTTCGCGCCGAGCAGTCGCATTGCGCGTGCGATGCCGCCGGTGGCCATCGCCGGGTTCAGGTACCACGGCGCGGCGACCATTTCGACGAACGTATCCTGCAGCTCATTGAGCCAGACGAACTTGCTCCACAGCGGGTGATCACCCGGCTTGTGCTTGCCGACGCACACCCACTTGGCCACGACCGTGATGAGCAGCCCCAGCACACCAACAATCAGTAGCACGGCAGGGGAGAGCAGCCACGCGACCACCAGGCCGAGCAGGGCAGCGCCAACGCCACCTGCAGTGACCAGCTCCGCGGTGAACATAACAATTCCCTGCAGGCTAAACAGCGTGATCGTCGCCAGCATGAGAGAGACCATCGGTGCCAGGACGCGCAGTGTCTCGACGATGCCGCGGGCGACCTTCAATCCCGTAGTCGGACGGTAGGTCTGCGCCGACTCATCGCTGGAGACAGTGCCCACACGGCGCATGCGCTCTGGCGGCGAACCCCACCAGTTGGAGCCGGACTTGGTCTTCTTCGGAGTAGAGGACAGCACGGCCACCAGTGAGTTCTTCGCCAGCTTGCGTTCCGGAAGCGTGATGCCGGAGTTGCCCAGGAAGGCGCGCTTGCCGATGCGGGAGTCGCCCACCAGCAGCCAACCGCCGCCGAGCTCGTAGCTGCCGACCATGGTGTCGTCAGCCAAGAAGGACTCGTCCTTGACGTGCAAGAACTTCGGAATACCAATCGCGGTGGAGACCTCGCTGTCGCGACCAATCTGGGCACCCAGCGCACGCAGCCACAGTGGAGTCAGCATGGAGGCGTAGATGAAGAACAAGTCATGACGAGCAGCGTCCATCAGGCGAATTGTCGCCCAGGACTGCCAACCCACGCGCGAACGCACCGGGAACACTCCCGACTTCAGACCGATGCTGAACAGGCGCACGAGAATCAGCGTCAGCAGGGCATACACCGCAACACCGACGAAGGTGGCGGGAATAGTCCACAGCACGGCACTGCCCAGCGTTGACCAGAGATTCGAGGTGGCTAGCTCGGTGGTGCCGTCGATAAGCCCCGTGCCCCAACCGATGACAGCAGCCATCGCGACCGCAGCGGACAGCGGCACCAATGTCAGCAAGACAGCGGTGAGACCGTAGATAGCCACCCAGTGGCGGCGAGCCGGCGGAACTTCCTCCGGGAAGCGGTGCTTGGACCGACCGACCTTGCGAGCCGGGGAACCCGACCAGCGCGCGCCAGCCTTGACCTTCTTCTCACCGGTGACGGTGGAGCCCGCCTCGATGTGAGCGTCATTGCCAATACGCGCGCCGGGCAGCAGCGTTGAACGGGCACCGATGCGGGCGTGCTTGCCAATAGTGACCTCGCCGACGTGGACGACATCGCCATCGACCCAGTATCCGGACAGGTCTACCTCCGGCTCGATCGAGCAGTAATCATCCAGTTTGACCAGACCCGTCACCGGCGGCAGCGCGTGCAGATTCACACCCTTACCAATGCGGGCACCCAGCATGCGGGCGTACCACAGCACGAACGGAGCGCCCGCCACAGAGTGGGCGCCAGAGCTCTCCGCCAGGCGTTCGGCCGCCCATAGCCGCAGGTGTACCGAACCGCCTCGCGGGTAATCACCCGGGGTGATGTTGCGCGTGAGCAGGCGTGTCGTCGCCGCGTTGATGGGCATGACCCCCAGCGGGGTCAGGAACAGCACGGCCAGTACGGCCACCAACCAGCCTGGTAGCGCCAGCGGTCCGCCGATAACCCAGTTGATAATCGCAAGCCACGTTACCCAGCGCATGCCACGTGCCCACTGCAATGGCACCATGAGGCCCACCTGGGCCCAACGGGTCTTACGGGAGACAGGCGTCGGCTCGGGTACCTTTTCCAGGTGAGCGGTGGGGTCGCTGGCGTCGTCGGCAAGCATGTCGTCGCTGATGAAACCGCGCGCGACCAGCTCTTCAGCGAGATTGCCCAGGCGCGGGTGGTCGTAGAGATCGCGCACGGCGACCTGCGGGGCGCGCTGGCGAATGCGCGCAATGACGCTCGCCGCCGCCAAGGACGTGCCGCCCAGGGCGAAGAAGTCCGAGGCCGCGCCGGGCGCAGGTACGGACAGCACGTCCGCCCAGATGTCGGACAGCCACTTCTCCACAGGGCTCAGCTTGTCGACGTCGCCCTCACCCGCACGCGCAGGCAGTGGCCACGGCAACGCCGCCTTGTCGACCTTGCCGGAGGTACGAACCGGCAGCTCATCCATGATGTGCAGGCGTGGCACCATCGCGGCTGGCATGGCATCGCGGAGAGTATCCATGCACTTGTCGTAGTCCATGGCTGCGGCGTCGCCACCGGCGCCGACGTAGCCGACCAGGATGGAATCGCCAGCACCGGTCTTCTGCACCACGACAGTCGCCTGAGTAGCGCCGGGGAGGGCAGCCAGGTGCGCCTCGACCTCGCCGAGCTCTATACGGCGCCCGCCGATTTTCACCTGATCGTCGACGCGGCCGGTGAAGTACAGTCCGTCCTCATCCATGATGACGTGGTCGCCGGTGCGGTACGCGCGCTCCCAACCGAGAGCTGGCAGCGGTGCGTACTTCTCGGCGTCCTTCTCCGGGTCCAGGTAGCGTGCGAGTCCCACACCGCCGATGACCAGCTCGCCCTTGGTGCCCGGTGGGACGGGGTTGCCCTCCTCGTCGATGACGGTGAGGTCCCAGCCGTCCAGAGGAAAACCGATGGTCACGGGCTTGCCGGGCCTCAGCTCGATGCCGGAGGCCACGACGGTGGCCTCGGTGGGGCCGTAGGTGTTCCACATCTCGCGCTCTGGAGTGGACAGGCGCTCGACCAGCTCTTGCGGGCAGGCCTCGCCGCCAACGATGAGCAGGCGCACGCTGTCGAGTGCCTCGGCAGGCCACAGGCCGGCCAGTGTCGGCACCGTGGAAACAGCGGTGATGTGGCGGGAAATCAACCATGGCCCCAGGTCCACGCCGGAGCGCACCAGTGAACGCGGGGCTGGCACCAGGCAAGCGCCATTTCGCCAGGCCAGCCACATTTCCTCACAGGAGGCGTCGAAGGCGACGGATAAGCCGGCGAGAACGCGGTCATCCGGGCCGAGCGGTCCTTCCGGGTGGTTGGCCAAGAACCAGCGGGCCTCCGCATCGACAAAAGCGGCGGCGCTGCGGTGGGTGACCGCCACGCCCTTGGGCTTGCCGGTGGAGCCAGAGGTGAAAATAATCCAGCAGTCATCGTCAGGAGTGGGCTCCTGCGAGATGATCTCGCGTGCGCTCGGCGGCGTCGGTTCCGTCTCTTCCTCGTCGGAGTCGGCGTCGGAGTCCAGCGGGCGGGGGCGATTACGTGCCGTGGAGCCAGCCAAATGCAGGCCTTCAGCATCGAAGTAACCGGCGATACCGGCCTCGCCGAAGACCATTTCTGCACGCTCGTCGGGGTCATCCGCATCCACCGGAACGTAGGCGGCACCGGCGGCCATGATGGACAAAATTGCCAGGTAGAGCTCGCGGCTTCCCGACGGCATCCGCACACCAATGCGGTCGCCGCGACGGATGCCCTGTTCGTAGAGCCACGTAGCTGTGGAATCAATCTCGTTGATCAACTCCGCATACGTGACGACAACCTCGCCGTCATCGATGGCCTCAGCCTCGGGGAACCTTCGCGCGGTCGCCCGGACAATGTCAATGAGTGTGCGCTCAAGCGGCTGTTCCGTAGCGCGTAGGAACTTCGCTTCAGTGGTTGTCACTTAGAAGACCCCTTCTTATTCTTCTTCTTGCGCTTTTTCTTCTTCGACTTCTTACGTTTAGGACGTGGGGCATCGCTTGACGACGTCGCCTGCGTCTTATTCTCCGCCATGTCCTTGGTGTCTGTCTCAGTGGCCGTGACCTCTGGGGTAGCGGTCTCGGGGTTCTTTGCGCCGGCATTGTCAGAAAGCGGAGCGCCGGAGTCAGTTTCGGGGCTTGCAGCGGAGTCGTCGGCAAGCGATGCAAGCAGCGCGCGTACCTCGGGTGCGCATTCGGCGACGGCGGCGCGCTCGGCTCTGCGGAGTGAGCGTCGCAGAGATGCGCGGGTAGTGTTGCCCGTTTCTGTCAGTGCGATGAGCTGGCGGCGACGATCCTTGGAGTCTCGGGTGCGCTCGACTAGATTTGCCGACTCCAGAGAGTCAATCAGGCGAACCATGTCAGAGCGGTCCATGCCGAGCAGCGCGCTCAGCTCGGTTTGAGCCATGTCGCCGCCATCGGCGATGGCCTCCAGAACCCAATAACCGCGGATGGAAATCGACTCAATCTGAGTGCGGCCAAGAGCCGCGTTGACGCTGGCACGGACAGCCGCATCGAGCTGTGCCAGGCACCAGGACGCGGATTTGCGCAGGGCGGCCGGTGCGACGGCGGGTTCGCTTGCGGAGCCGGGCTTGCACTTGGACTTAGCGCTGGCCTTGTTTTTGGCTTTCGCTCCCTTGCGAGCCTTCTTCGCCTTGGTGCCGCTCTGTGCGTCGACAGCAGACACCTTCGCGTCTACGTCGGCTGCCACACCACCGCTGGTGTCGGCTGAGTCCGCCGAGGAAAGTACGGATGAATCAGACATACTTCCCATACTAGACAATCTGGGGAACCGTCAATAATGGGACATGGCCAACTAATAATGTCCCTGTTTGCCTGCGGATTGTTAGAACGTCGGTGCTTTGGGGTGGGTAGATAAAAGAAAAACTGCCCTGCGGGTAGGCAGGGCAGTTGTAGTTGGTTTAGTTGGCCTTCTCCATTGGGCGGCCGAAGTGCTCCCAGTCGATCATGCCGCCGGTGATGACGATGGTGTCGATACCGTTCTTCTCCAACCAGGAAGAAACCTGAGCGGCACGTCCACCGGAGCGGCACATCAGGTAAATGTCGGAATCCAAATCCAGCTCGCCGTAGCGGGACGGAATCTCTTCCATGGGGATGTGAACGGCGCCGGTGGCGTGGCCGTCATCCCACTCCATCTGTGAGCGGACGTCAATGATCTGTGCGTCTTCGGGTACTTCGGATACGTTTACGGTTTCCATAGTGCGCACTATACGCAATCTGGCCTTATCGCCGGAAGCACAAAGGCCGCCGGAGGAAAACTCCGACGGCCGTAGCGCTGAATCACAGGAACTGCGTCAAAGGTGCGAGCCCCAGAAAGGGAGATTGGCTAGCGCAATTCTTACTTGTGGCTCTTACTTGTGGCGCTCGATAGCCTCAGCCAGGATGCGCTCAGCCTCAGCCTTGTCGCCCCAGCCCGAACCGGAAACTTCCTTGCCCGGCTCCAGGTCCTTGTAGTGGACGAAGAAGTGCTCAATCTCGTCCTTGGTGAACTGGGAAACATCGTCGATGTCCTGGTAGTGGTCGAAGCGGACATCATCCAGGACGCACAGCAGCTTGTCGTCGCCGCCGGCCTCGTCGGTCATCTTGAAAACGCCGAGCGGACGAGCCTTGACAATAACGCCCGGGAAAACCGGCTCCGGCAGGATCACGAGAGCGTCCAACGGGTCGCCATCCTCGCCGAGGGTTTCATCGATGAAGCCGTAGTCGGCCGGGTAGGCCATTGGGGTGAACAGGTAGCGGTCGAGGTAGACCTTGCCGGTCTCGTGGTCGACTTCGTACTTGTTGCGCTGACCCTTCGGGATCTCAATAGTGACCTCAACGCTCACGGCGATGACTCCTTATAATCGGTGTACACTTCTCTGACGGCTATCTTATGCGAAACCCGCTCAAAACCGTTTATTTGTGCACCTTAAGTGAGGTTTTGTTTCCAGGAAGAAGGTGTTTGTGACCGTGGGTAGTACCGACTCTGACAGCTCCAAAACCGCCGCTAAGGGCACGCAAAATTCGCCCAGTTCCGTAAAATCCGGCAAATCCAAGAAGTCGCGCGGACTCAAAATCGGCGGTGCCATCGCCGGTGTTCTCGTTATCGCAGCGGGCAGCGGCGTAGCGGTTGTCGTCAATAACAATCGTCAGATTGTTGTCGATGCACCGCCCGCGGTCAGTCATGTCTCTGCTCCTGTGACGGCGGCGCAGTCTTCGCTTGACGACGGCGCTCTGGCTCAAAAAGTCAGCGCCATCATGGACGCTGCTGCGGCCGATCCAGCCTTCGGTGAGCTGCATGGAATTGTCAGCGATGCTTCGACCGGCCAGAAGCTGTGGGGGGTCAATGACACCGCGGTGGCCATGCCGGCGTCCAGCATGAAGATTCTCACTGCGTCTGCCGCACTGTTGGACTTAGGTGAAGATCATCGGGTTTCCACCCGTGTCTCCCGGGTTACGGGGACTAACGACATCGTTTTGCACGGCGGGGGTGACCCCACCTTAAGCAAGGACGGGGAAGGGTTCTTCCAGGACTCGGCTTCAATCGCTGAGTTGGCGAAAAAGATTTCCGTGGTCATTCCGGAGGGGGTCGGCAAGGTTTATCTCGATAACTCTCTATTCACCGAGAGTTTCCACGAGACCTGGGAGCGTGCGGGGCTGGAGGACGGCTACATCGCACCAGTGGAGTCGGTGATGATGGACGCCGGTCGTATCGATTCGACGAATGAAGAATCGCAGCGCAGCGCCACGCCCGCCGCGGATGCCGCTGATGCACTGGCCAAGGCGCTTGGTGCGGAAAACGGAGGCAGCCTGAGGGATGCGGCCAAGGATGGTCAGTCACTGCCTCTGGATCCAGACCCCGTCGCGCTCGTGCAGTCGGCACCGCTGGTTACCCGTGTGCACGAGATGATGAACTATAGCGACAACGTGCTTGCCGAGTCCATTGCCCGTGAGGTGGCTATCTCTCGCGGCCTGCCGCCGACCTTTGAGGGGGCCGCACGTGCCGTGCGTGACACTCTCTCGGAGCACGGTTTTCCTCTCGATGGCGCGGTGCTGTCGGACTCCAGCGGCCTGAGCACGGATAACCGTATTTCTCCGCAGCATCTCTCCGAGGTGCTCAATTCGGCCGCGGGTCCGGTGGAATCGGCCGAGCAGGGGGGATTGGCGGAGTCGCAGGAGTCGTCGGAAAGCACTGCGTTGCGGTTGCGCCCACTGTTGGACAGCCTGCCGGTGGCGGCAGTGTCCGGCACTCTGGCGACGCGCTTTGCTGGTCAGTCCGGGGCGGGCATCGTCCGTGCGAAGACAGGCACGCTGAATAAAGCCTCGGCGTTGGCGGGATATGTGGTGACGAAGTCGGGACAGGTACTGACGTTCGCACTGATTTCCAACGAGGCGAGCCTGTTGCCGGCAAGAGCTGCGTCCGATAAGGCAGCGAGCGCCCTTGCGGATATCTAAACTGAGATTCATTTGTCACTGAAAATAATTTGAGGAGATGAATCCGCAATGGCCTCTCACACTTCCGCGATTAGGAACTTGCCAACCGTTCACGAGATTGCCGCACAGGTTCGCGAGGGAAAGCTAAGCCCGGTGGACAGCGTGCAGCGCAGTCTCGACGCTATCGCCAGACTGGATGGAGGGATTCATGCCTTCCGTGAAGTGTGGACGGATAGGGCTCTGCAGGCTGCCCGGGAACTCGAGCAAAGCGAGAAACTCTCGGAGTTGCCGCTCGCAGGTGTGCCATTCGCGCTGAAGGAAAACACCGCTCTAGAGAACCCGTTTGTCCAGCAGTTGACTAGCGCCGGTGCAATCGCGGTGGGAACTACGGTGAATCCGCAGTTTTGTACGTGGGGGACGACGACGCTGCCGGGACTGGCCGTCGACAATCCGATTCTGCCGGGGCACACTCCGGGTGGGTCCTCCGGTGGATCCGCAGCGGCTGTCGCTGCTGGGATGGTTCCGTTTGCGCAGGGCAACGACGGCATGGGGTCACTGCGCATCCCTGCAGCGTGCTGCGGGCTTTCGACCCTGAAGGCGACCCCGGGAACAATGCCGGGGCGCGTGGGCGGCAATGACTGGTACGGAATGTCTGTCCAAGGGGTGCTCACAGTCAATAACGATGACTTGCGCCTGATCACCAAGATCCTCACAAATGGCATAGTGGATGCGGAGGACCCGGCGAAAACCCTGCCTGAAAACTTCGCAGTCAGCGTGGACACCACTGCGCCCGTATTCGGTTTGAAGGCTGCACCGGAGTACGTCGATGCGGCGCAACAGGCGGCGAGAGTATTCGCGGACAAGGGCTTTGCCGTCTCGGAAAAGAACATGCCGTACCCGCTGAACCCACTGCCGATGCTTGCGCGCTGGACTGCGGGGGTGGCGGATCAGCTTCGCGACGAGCCGCGCCCTGATCACCTGGAGTGGCGCAATCGAGTCCACGCCGGCATTGGTCGCTTGCTGCGTTTCACAATCAATGGCCGCCAAGTGGCACGCGATGGCGCTCGCATCGAGCGTGAGCTACCGGGTGACACCATCTTGATTACCCCGGCTCTGGCCAAGAACCCACCGCGAATCCGCGCGTGGCATCGCATGCCCTGGATTGTGAACCTGCTGTCCAATCTGCGTTTCACTCCCTACGTCTCGACGTGGAATTACCTGGGATTCCCGGCTGGCATCGTTGTGGAACCGACCTCTGGGTTGCCGGTGCAACTGATTGCGCGCCCGACCCAGGAGCGAATTCTGCTTACCGCGATGGAAACCATCGCAAGTGGTGGGCGCGTTGGATAGACCTTTTTGGCCGGACCGCAGCCCTCATTTCCTCATCATTCGGCAAGCTGTCCGCGCGATGGTGCAGCAGGTGGGGCAGGAATTGGGCAGCGGTATTGTCATTGGGCTTTCCGGCGGTGCGGATTCGCTGGCCCTGACCGCCGGGGCCTGTGCGGAAGCTCTCGGGCCCAAGGGTGCGCTGGCCGGCCGCAAAGTCCACGCCGTCGTAGTTGATCATCAGCTTCAGCAGGGCTCTGCAGAAGTTGCCGAGCGCGCCGCCCACATTGCTCGGGGGATGGGGGCTACGGCCGAGGTTATCGCGGTCGATATCAACAACAATTCCGACCGTGGTCCCGAATATGAGGCGCGTTTGGCACGACACGCAGTGCTACGGGAGGTCGCCCAATCTCGAGGTGCGGCGCTGATGCTCGCTCACACCTTGGACGACCAGGCGGAAACAGTTTTGCTGCGGCTGGCCAGGGGAGGCGGTCCGCAGGCGCTGTCCGCCATCCGCGACAACCTCACGTGGTCTGACGGGACTCGGATTCTGCGCCCGCTGCTCGGTGTGCGACGCTCAGATACTCAGCTCTGCTGCGAAGAGCTGGGCTTGAAGGTGTGGCACGAC
Organism: Corynebacterium sp. MSK047; assembly: GCF_030232285.1. Lineage (NCBI taxonomy): Bacteria > Bacillati > Actinomycetota > Actinomycetes > Mycobacteriales > Corynebacteriaceae > Corynebacterium > Corynebacterium sp. MSK047. The sequence continues at coordinate 169,109 of NZ_JASPJI010000001.1, forward strand.
CCGCACAACCATGACGACCATTACGCCCGCGTCCGGGTTCGAAAGACGATTTTGCCGCTGCTGGAGCAGGAGCTGGGTCCGGGAGTTGCGGAAAATCTCGCTAAGACTGCGGCGATTGCAGCAGTCGACAATGACTTTTTGGACGCTCACGCCGAGTCGGCTCTGCATGCGCTGCTGGGGGAGGAAGTGGCGTCGGCAAGCGGGAGCCTGTCTGTGCGAGGGGTGGCTGAGCTTGACGACGCCATCGCGGTGCGCGTCCTCGCGCGTTGGTTGAGGCAGGCGGGTGCGGAGCCCAGTAGTAAACAACTCGACATGGTGATGGCGCTCGTGCACCGCTATCACGGACAGGGCGAAGTGCCGGTGACCCGAGGTCGCGATGGTGCCGACAGAAATGCCAGGTTGGTCGTTGAGCGAAAAGATGGCACTCTACAATTGGTAATGAATCGTCCCGCGGTGCCTTAAGAAGGGTGCCGCAATCCAACTTCCGGCGGCTGAGAACAATCGGTTGCCATAACCCTGAACTTGCACTGGGGCAGTTACGCTCCATCGACACGCCGCCATAGAAGTGCGGAAAGGAAATGCGATGCATGATGTGAAGGATTTCAACGTCCCCGCAAACCCCTACGGCGATGAGGTAGAGGCAGTTCTCATTGGCGAAGAGGAGCTGCATGCTCGCATTGACGAGATGGCGCATCGTGTGAATGAGAAGTACAAGGATGCCGACAGCGATCTGATTCTGGTCGCAGTGCTCAAGGGTGCGGTGTTCTTCCTGACTGACTTCGCTCGTCAGCTCAGCATTCCCAGCCAGATGGAGTTCATGGCGGTTTCCAGTTACGGAAACTCCACCTCGTCGTCAGGCGTGGTGCGTATTTTGAAGGACCTGGATCGCGATATTGAGGGACGCGATGTCGTGATTGTCGAGGACATCATTGACTCCGGCCTGACCCTGTCCTGGTTGATGAAGAACCTGCGCAACCGTAATCCGCGCTCCCTGGAGGTCATTACGCTGTTGCGTAAGCCAGAGGCTGTGCGCACCAGCCTGGATGTTGCGGATGTTGGCTTCGATATTCCGAACGAGTTCGTCATCGGTTACGGTCTGGATTACGCCGAGCGCTACCGCGATTTGCCGTACGTCGGCACGCTTCACCCGCGCGTTTACCAGGGCTAGGTCTGTCTTCGGCGCTTATTGCACAGTGCCGATGCTTGACGACGGGCATTGCGCGCTTACCCTCCCGCAGTTCTAGCTGTCTTCTAGCTATGAAAAGTGGGAGTTGGAAACTTTTTTCGGTTGCGATGCGTTATGCCTACTGTGGGGTCAGGTGCCATGAGCCCTGGCCCCACGTTGTGTCATTGATGTGTCTTCGAGAAGAACTCGTTGATGCGTACAATTAATAAAAGCAACTAATAGATGTAGAGAGCGAAAAGCGAACCCACTGTATGGACAAGAAAAAGGTGTTCCGGTTTGCCACCGTTGCCGGCATCATCCTGATTATCCTCTTTGCTATTACTCAGCTGGCGGATGATTCCCGGGAATACCGCGAGGTGGATACGTCCGTTGCCCTGACCCAGTTGGATAAGGGCAATGTCACGGAAGCTCAGATTGACGATCGTGAACAGCGAATTCGCCTCACCCTGAAGAAGGGCGTGGAGGTCGAGGGTACTGAGGACGTCACGAAGGTGATGACCAAGTACCCAGCGCGTGCGACCGACCAAGTCTTTGACAAGGTCACCGCCGCCAAGGGTATGGAGAAGTTCGATACCAAGGTCACGCAGGATTCCTTCCTGATGTCCACCTTGGGCTTCCTGCTGCCGATGGTGATCTTCTTCTTCGTCATCATGTACTTCTTCAGCCGCATGCAAGGCGGCAAGAACGGCATGTTCGGCTTTGGTGGCAACCGCGCCAAGCTGCTGAACAAGGAGACTCCGACCAATACGTTCGAGGATGTTGCTGGTGCCGATGAGGCCGTCCAGGAGCTCGACGAGATTAGGGATTTCCTGCAGCACCCAGCTCGCTACGAGGAGCTCGGCGCGAAGATTCCGCGTGGTGTTCTGCTCTACGGTCCTCCCGGTACCGGTAAGACCTTGCTGGCCCGCGCCGTCGCTGGTGAGGCAGGAGTGCCTTTCTACACCATCTCGGGTTCGGACTTCGTTGAAATGTTCGTCGGTGTCGGTGCCTCTCGTGTCCGTGACCTGTTTAATCAGGCCAAGGAAAACAGCCCGTGCATTATCTTCATCGACGAAATTGATGCCGTCGGTCGCCAGCGTGGTGCCGGTATGGGCGGCGGCCATGATGAGCGTGAGCAAACCCTGAACCAGCTGCTGGTGGAGATGGATGGTTTTGGTGATCGTCAGGGCGTAATCATCATGGCTGCGACCAACCGTCCGGATATTCTCGACCCGGCGCTGCTGCGTCCGGGCCGTTTTGACCGACAGATTCCGGTGGGTGCGCCAGACCTGAAGGGCCGTGAGGCAATTCTGAAGGTCCACGCCCGGAACAAGCCGCTGGGTCCGGATGCGGATCTGACGTCGCTGGCGAAGCGCACCGCCGGTATGAGCGGTGCTGATCTGCAGAACGTGCTGAATGAAGCTGCGCTGCTGACCGCTCGCGTCAACGGCAACATCATTACTGCGGATGCGCTGGAAGAGGCAGTCGACCGAGTTATCGGCGGTCCGCGCCGTACCTCCAAGGTGATTTCCGAGCAGGAGAAGAAGGTCACCGCCTACCACGAGGGTGGCCACACCCTGGCTGCGTGGGCGCTGAAGGACATTGAGCGTGTTTACAAGGTCACCATCTTGGCTCGCGGTCGCACTGGTGGACATGCGCTGACCGTCCCCGAGGACGACAAGGGCATGTATAACCTGCCAGAGCTCTTTGCCCGTCTGGTCTTCGCCATGGGTGGTCGCGCTGCCGAGGAGCTGGTTTTCGGACTGCCGACTACCGGTGCTTCTGCCGATATTGAGCAGGCCACCAAGATTGCTCGCGCCATGGTGACCGAGTACGGCATGTCGCCGGAGCTCGGCCCGGTGAAGTACGGGGAGGAGCAGGGCGACCCGTTCGTTGGCCGCGGTGGCAGCGGCTCTCTGGACTACTCTCCGGAGGTGGCAGCAACCATTGATCAGCAGGTTCGTTTGCTGATCAATAAGGCTCATGACGAGGCCTACGCCATCTTGAAGGAAAACCGCGACACTCTCGATGTTCTGGCTGAGAAACTGCTGGAGAAGGAGACTCTGCGTCGTCCGGATCTGGAAGTTATCTTCACCGATGTCGTTCCCCGTGAGCGCCTGAACTTCTTCGATAGCGACACTAAGCACCCGGCCGATGGCCTCGAGCCGGTGAAGACACCGGTGGAGTTGGCAATCGAGCGCGGCGAGGAACCGCCGAAGCGTGTCAACATCTTCGCGCCGGTGCGCCGCCGCGAACCAGAGAACCAGGACGCGGGCAACAACGGCAATGGTCAGGGGCCGGCAGGCTCCGCTGGTGCCGGTAATGCTAGTGTCCCGGGTCTGCCGGGCGCCCAGCAGGACCGACCGAATGTTCCGGTTTACGGTGGCACCCCACCGCCGGCTGGTTGGACCGCTCCAGGTTGGCCGCCGAAGGATACCGGCAGCACGCACGGTTCGGCTCCCGCACCGGCACCGGCGCCTGCGCCGACTCCTCGCCCGGAGGGGCAGAGCCAGCCGGGTTCGCAGGATGGCCAGGGCAACGCGCGTGGCCAGCACCCGGGCACTGCTAACTACCCGGCAGGCTCCCCGGACTTCGGCTCGAAGGCAACCGGTATTGGTAGCAACGGTGGCAACGGCCCCGCGAATATCCCTGCCCCTCCGAAGATGCCGTGGGACAGGCAGGGGGGATGTCACCGCCAGGAAAACGCTGGCAGCGATGCCACCCCGACTACGGTGATGCCGTCGGCGGGACAGCAGCAGGAACTGCGCGGATTCCGCCTGCCGGATAACGAGCAGCCGGAACACACAGAACGTTCGGAAAACGCGAAGAACGCCGACAACTCCGATGACAAGGGTGCACAGATGCACGATTCGGATAAAGACGGCGTCGTCAAGCGAAACGAAGACAACAGCGCCTGGCAGGACAAGCCGGACACCAACGAGGAGCGATAAGTACACATCATGGAGCGCGAATTCGATCAGGAGCGAGCCGAGGCTGCGGTTCGTGAACTGTTGATTGCCGTCGGTGAGGATCCCGACAGGGAAGGTCTGAAGGAGACACCGGCGCGAGTGGCGCGAGCCTACCGTGAGGTTTTCGCGGGCCTGTTTGAAGATCCGTCTGAGGTGCTGGCTAAGACCTTCAACGAGGATCACCAGGAACTCGTTTTGGTCAAGGACATCCCGATTTACTCCACCTGTGAGCATCACTTGGTGCCGTTCTTCGGCGTTGCCCACATTGGTTACATTCCGGGCAAGGACGGTCGTGTGACGGGCCTGTCCAAGCTCGCTCGTCTGGTCGATGGCTATGCGAAGCGCCCGCAGGTGCAGGAGCGGCTGACCAGTCAGGTTGCGGATGCCTTGGTGGAGCGGCTGGATCCGGCCTCGGCGATTGTCGTTATTGAAGCGGAGCATCTCTGCATGGCCATGCGCGGTATCCGCAAGCCGGGTGCGCGCACGGTGACATCAGCCGTCCGCGGTGGCTTCAAGACGGATGCCCGTTCGCGCGCAGAGGCAATGGCGCTGATCCGCAAGAGCTAACGCAACAGTTAAATGGTCGATTGGAAAGGCTGGACAACAAGGTGACTGAATCCCCCTTGCAAGCGCAGGCAGGACAGCAGGCGGAGATGGGTGTCGAGAATCAGCTCTGCAAGGTGATGGGCATTGTCAACGTCACCGAGGACAGCTTTTCCGATGGCGGCCTGTACAAGACCTTCGACGCGGCGATTGCCCATGCGCACGAGCTGCTCGCTGAAGGCGCACATATTCTCGACATCGGTGGCGAGTCCACTCGCCCTGGCGCACACCGCGTTTCCGAGGATGCCGAGGATGAGGAAATTGCCCGGGTCGTGCCGGTGGTCCGCGAGCTCGCGGCAGACGGGCACCTGATCAGCGTCGATACAAAGCGCGCAAGTGTCGCAGAGGCAGCAATCGCCGAGGGTGCGGTATTCATCAACGATGTCTCCGGCGGTCTCGCAGACCCCAACATGTACGCAGTCTGCGCCGATGCCGATGTGCCCATCTGTCTGATGCACTGGAAGACCGATCGCTTCGGCTCCGCTTCTGGGCGCGCCGAAACTCACCCGGACGGCATTGTCGCCGATGTCCGTGAGCACCTGCTTCAGCTTGTCGACGGTGCCATGGGCGCCGGAATCGTCGAGGAAAATATTGTCCTCGACCCAGGCCTGGGCTTTGCCAAAAACGCCGATGACAATTGGGCGCTCCTCCACGACCTGCCGGAGCTTATTGACCTCGGTTTCCCCCTGTTGGTCGGTGCTTCCCGCAAGCGTTTCGTCGCCGCCGTTGGCAGTGAGGTACGAGCACCAAAGCAGGCTGATGCCGCGACTACCGCAATTTCCGCGCTGTCCGCAGCGGCGGGCGCATGGGCGGTTCGAGTTCACAATGTGGCCGACAACCTCGACGCAGTGCGTGTGGCGCAGGCATGGAACCTTGGACGTTCACTGACCGGTTACACAGCGGCCGGCGACTATCCGGAAGGTGGGTCTAACCGCGCTGCGCAGCACGACGAGTCGGCTGCGGAATCGCCAGCCGAGTCGACTCTGGAAGGAGACGCGTAAACACAGTGGCTGATCGCATTGAACTCAAAGGTCTGAAAGCCCACGGCTACCACGGTTGTCTCGACTTCGAGCGCCGGGATGGTCAGGACTTCATCTGTGATGTCACCCTGTGGCTGGATTTCTCCGGTGCCGCTGCCAGCGACGAGCTGGACGACACGGTCAACTACGCCGACATTGCAGCCACAGCGCACGGAATTTTAACCGGCACCCCTCGCAACCTCATCGAAACAGTCGCGACCGAGATCGCCGAAGCAGTGCTTGCCGACGACGACGCCCGCGCCGAACGCGGATTGTCCCCACTGTTGCATGCGGTGGAAGTAACCATTCACAAACCGCATGCGCCCATTCCGCTCGACTTTGATGACGCTGCGGTAACAGCCCGCCGTTCGCGGAAGAAGCGGTTGGCATGATTCGCGCCGTTCTTTCTATCGGCGCGAACATGGACCGCGCGCGAGAAAACCTAACTGGTGTGCGGGCCTTCTTCGCCGATGAATTGGTCGCAGCCTCAAAAATTTATGCCACCCCACCTTGGGGTGGGGTAGAGCAGGGTGACTTCCTCAATGCCGTGCTCATTGTCGATACGTCCCGGACACCAATGGAGCTGCTGGAAGCTGGTTGGAAACTGGAAAATGACGCTGGTCGAGTGCGCGAAATTCACTGGGGACCACGGGCGCTCGACGTGGACATTGTGCAGGTCACTGACAAGGACACCGGCGAGGAGATCATCTCTGACGATTCGACTCTGACCCTGCCGCATCCGTGGGCAACCGAGCGTGCCTTTGTACTGGTGCCGTGGCTCGATGCCGACCCGGATGCCGAATTGGGGGGAGTTCGGGTCGCGGCACTCGTCGATAAGCTGGCACCTGAAGACGTAAACGCAGTGCGTCTAGCAGACAGCGCGGATGGAGAAGAGGCCTAGAGATGAAACCGACCTCACCGATTACGTTGGCTGCATCTGCGCTGGTTCTCGCACTGGCGTCATGGATGATCGTGGCACAGTTTTTCGGTGCGCTCGGGCCACGAAGTTGGTGGGACCTGGGGTTTCCCTGGTTGCTCACAGCTGTCTGTGTGGCGGCAGCGCGGTGGATTAAGTCGGTGCTGAAAGAGGGGAAGGTCGGGCAGGATCGCAGCCAGGTGCAGCCGTTAACGTTGTCGCGATGGCTGGTGGTCGGTACGGCATCCGCATGGTTGGGGGCGATTCTCGGAGGTTTGTACGCCGGTGGCGTGCTGTGGGCTTTGCCGAAGTGGACGGAGCTTGCGGCTGCACAGGCCGACGGGCCGATCATGATTGTCGGCACAGTATCCGGCATTTTGCTCGCTGCGGCGGGGCTGTGGCTGGAAAAAGTTTGCCAATTGCCAACTGATGGCGAAAATTCTTCGCCTCCTAGCGGGGAAATGGGAACTAACTCGGTAGGGTGGGAGTTATGACTGACCTCTCCAACGCCGGTAATGACCCGAAGCGCTCGGGTGATGCCGCATATTTTCAGGGCGACGCGGCAGCTACTTCGTCGGATATGGCCGAGTCTCCGTCTCCGTCGCCTTCTTCGGCTTTCGAAAGCTACTCCGCTGGGGCTAACTCCGGGGCTGATGCGGCATATGCAGATGAGCAGAGCAATGATGTGACGAAATTCAGTTCTACCGATGGTATGACGGAGAAAACCGCCGTCATTCTCATGGTTGTGCTGCTGGTGCTCGCGGTGATTGCCAGTATCGTCATGCTCTTTGCCTCCTCTGCCGGGTGGATGAAGGTCGCCGTGCTGCTGGCGTTGTGGTCGGCAGTTATCGGGGCTGTGCTGGTGACTCGATACCGCAAGACCATTGCGCTGGAGCGCAAGCGGTTGGAGACAATCGAGGAACTGCACAAGGTGGAGCTTGACCGCGAGCTGGCTACTCACCGTGAGCAGGAGCTGATTCTCGAGCAGAACTACCTGGACTCGCTTGAGGGTAACAACGATGACAACATTGCGGCGCTGCGCGCTGAGGTCTTTGCACTGCGTGCCCAGCTTGCTGAGTTCATGGGGGAGGATTTCGACGACGAGCAGGTTGCTCTTCGCGCCCAGGCCGAGCGTCTGCGTGAGCTCGACTCGCCACAGCAGGCCTCGCCGATGAAGGATCCGACCGGTCACGACCGGCCGACACCACGCGCGACTTCCCACCGCGCTGAGATGACCGCTAACGGCACTGTTGGCGTTCATACCCAGCACGGCGGCACGGGCTCCGCTTCCTCCGCTTCGCCGGTTGAAGACGCCGAGGCTACCGACATGCGCCGTACATTCTCGCCGTCTGGCCAGCCGGTTGACGTCCACGAAGTCGCCGATTCCAAGGATGACGAAGCCGTTTCCAAGGAGAAGTTCTCCACTAACTCTTTCCGCGCCATCAACTGGCAGGAAACCCCGGCCGAGGACGCCGCAGAGGATGATTCTCAGGGCGGTGCTCACGAGGCACACGGTGCACGGCACCCATTCGCTGCGCCGGAATCGGACGACGCCTCGGACTCTCCGACTCGCCAGCTGCAGGCCATTCGCGATGAGGACCTCGCAGAAGAGCCAGCTCAGAAACCGGCTCAGGCTCCTGAGCAGGAGCCTGCAAGCCACGGTCGGCGCCGTGCTGAGGACAACAAGGGCAGCCTGACGGTTGCCGAGCTGATGGCGCAGATGCGCAAGAAGAGGGAGCAGCGCGAGGACGAACAGGCCTAGTCGCTTACCGAGTGTGCGCGGCCTACTCACCGCACATAGCTGGTTTGGTCTAACCTAGTCAGTCATGACGCAAAGCCAGCATGAATCCCATCCCCATCGGACAACCGCTCCGCGGTTGGCGGTGGGGATTATTTCTGCCGGAAAAGTCGGGGTCGCGCTCGGCCAGGCGTTAGAGCGCTGTGGGCATCGTGTCACTCACGTGGTCGCGCGCTCACCAGAATCTGTCACACGAGCGCATCTACGTCTCCCGAACGCACAGGTTAGTAGCATTGCCGACACAGCTTCCACCTGCGAGCTCATCGTCATCGCCGTGCCGGATCGCGCCATCGCAGAGGTCGCCGAGGAAGTCGCCCGCCATGTCGGCCCCGGACGCATCGTCATGCATACTTCTGGTTCCCTCGGGCGTGCCGTGCTCGATCCGGTCGCACTCACCGGCGCGCTGACCATCGCCGCCCATCCCGCAATGACATTCGCAGGGCTTGACGACGACTCCGAGCTCCTGATCGGCTGCCCATGGGGCATCACTGTTGGGGATGAGCTCGCGAAAACAGTCAGTGAACTGCTCATTGGTGAACTCGGCGGTCGTCCGGTGTTCATCAACGAACGTCACCGCGGTCTCTATCACGCGGCTATGGCCCATGGCTCAAACGGTCTGGGCGCAGTTGTGGTCGATGCAGTAGAAATGCTGGCAACCACTATCGGCGGAGACACCGCAGCCGAAGACACCGACCTAGCTGAGCTACGTCGAGGCCAGGCCGCCGAGCTGCTCCGCCCACTGCTGGAAGCTTCATTGGACAATGCCTTGAGGTGGGGTTCCCGGGGGCTGACTGGCCCGGTGACGCGGGACGACCTTGGGACCGTCGTCAAGCACGAACGTGAAATTGAAGCGGTGGCACCGGAAATGGGAACCGCCTACCTGGCCCTTGCCGAGCGCATCGCCGAGCTGCGCGGCGCCAACGAGGTTTTGCGGTACCTACGCCGATGAGCTGAGCGGACTGGCTGTTCTGGTCATCCGGGATGTGGCGTAAGGTATTGCCGTCGGGCGAAAAGTTTGGTCCGGTAGATCTGAACGCGGAGGAAACATGACGGGTTATACCGCCGGAGAGACAACTGTTCACAAGACTATTGCGGGAATCGCGCAGGTCACCCGTGCGTTGCGGAAGACCGGGCGGCCGGTGGTGCTCGTACCTACGATGGGTGCGCTACACCAGGGGCACCTTGAACTAGTACAGGCCGCGAAGACGCTGCCGCGCGCTGTTGTGGTGGTGTCGATTTTCGTCAATCCTCTGCAGTTCGGTGAGGGGGAGGACTTTGACGCCTACCCGCGGACTCTGGAGGAAGACGTTGAGAAGCTCCGCGCTGTCGGTGCTGAGCTGGTCTTTGCGCCGAACGCGAAGGAGATGTACCCCAACGGTTTCCGCACGACGGTGCAGCCGGGGCCGCTGGCTTCGGAGCTCGAAGGTGCTACTCGCCCGGGGCACTTTGCCGGTGCGTTGACGGTGGTCAACAAGCTTTTCAACATCACCAACTGCACTGATGCCGTTTTTGGTGAGAAGGACTACCAGCAGCTGTGCCTGATGCAGCAGATGGTCACTGACCTGAATATGCCGGTGCAGTTGCACGGTGTACCGGTGATTCGCGAGGCCGACGGGTTGGCTATGAGCTCCCGCAACCGCTATCTGTCCGAGGAGCAGCGCAATCTCGCAGTAACCCTGTCCGCTGCGCTGACTGCCGGTGCTTTTGTCGCGGACCGTGGTGCGGATGCTGTGCTGGAAACCGCGCGTGGTGTGCTCGCCAGCCAGCCTGAAGTCGAGTTGGATTACTTGGAGCTGCGTGACGCTGCGCTCGCCCCGCTTTCCGACGAGGCGTTGCGCGGCGACGGCCAGGAGACTGAAGCTCGCCTGCTGGTTGCTGCGAAGGTCGGCACTACTCGTCTCATTGATAATGTTGGCTTGATTCTTGGTGCGCCGCGCCCGGATTCGGCAAACGGTTTCGGTCAGCTCGGCCAGAAGGACGCCGAAATTGCGTCGGCGGCTCTGTCGGCTGCGGGGCTGGACGGCGAGCTGACTGAGGAAGAGGCCGCTGAGTTGGCTGAGCTGCAGGAAAAGGTTCGTGCTGCTCGAGATGCTCGTCTGAAAGATGAGTCCAGCAGAGAAACTCTGAAGAACGCTGGCTTTGGCGTTGAGCAGGACAGCGAGTAGGACGGCTTTTAGAAGTAGTTTCTCGTGGCTGGGAAGTTGTCGTATTATAGTGTGCCGACTAATAACCTGCCACGCTAAGGGGTGCCGCGGTAGGCAAGCATCCAGGGGACAAATCCAGGAAGGGACCTACCTTTTTCATGTTTCGCACTATGTTGAAGTCCAAGATTCACCGCGCCACGGTGACTCAGGCTGATCTTCACTACGTTGGATCGTGCACGATTGACGCTGATTTGATGGAAGCGGCCGACCTGCTTGAAGGTGAAGCCGTCGACATCGTCGATATCAATAATGGCAACCGGCTTACTACTTACTGCATTACCGGAGAGCGCGGCTCGGGCATCATTTCTATCAATGGTGCCGCCGCTCGTCTGATATCGCCGGGTGATCTGGTTATTATCATCGGCTACGGAATGATGGATGACGCTGAGGCGCGTACGTACAAGCCGAATGTCATCTTCGTCGATGAGGACAACAAGATTCTGGAAAGTGGCAATGACCCGGCGGATGTGCCGGAGGGTTCTGATTTGAAGAATCCGCGTAGCCCGGAGAACCAGGGCTAGTCCACGTAGCCCGCAGAGCTGGGGCTCGACTGCGTAGTTGGAGTGAAGAGTCGAGCCGGAGAACCACAACACCAGGGTGTTCACTTTGCGTTAAAGCGCAAGTCATTAGACCGTCAGCTAAAGCTCATTGGCGAGTTGATTTTTAGAAACCGAAAGGTAACGCAACGTCCTTAGCTTCTTAGAGGATCTAAAAGTTTTAGTTTTCCATTTCCTCACCTAGTCGAAGCTATACAAAGGCGGTCTCCCCGTGGTTCGTATTGGCAAGAATCTGCTGACAAATCCTTTTGCTACCTCTCGCAGCTCTCTGACCTGCACTTACAAGTGTGGTAATGCCTGTGCTGACGATGCTCCGAACGAGTTCTCGGACAACCAGTACTTCGGTGATGTTGCGAAGGAGGCGTTCTCCCAGCGCGCATTCTCCCGTCGCGCGGCACTGAAGGTCACTGGTGCTAGTGCTCTTGCGGTCGGCGGTGGCGCCGTGCTGGCCGCTTGCTCCTCTGATGATTCGGGCAGCGCCGCAGGTGGCTCCGACGCCTCCGGTACCGCTGCTGCCGGTGACGGTAGCAAGGGCGAATCGCCGGAGGGTATGCGTTTCGACGCCGTCAAGCCGAACACGGAAGACGCAGTCGTTATCCCGGACGGCTACGAGCAGAATGTTCTGATTCGCTGGGGCGACCCAATCCACGAGGGTGGCCCGGAGTTCGACTTTGACAAGCAGACTCCGGAAAACCAGCTGAAGCAGTTCGGCTTCAACAATGACTTCGCTGGCCTGATTAAGGCTGAAGACGGCACACTGCTGTACGTTTGCTCGCACGAGTACACCACCGAGCCGATGATGTTCCGTGCCTACAAGAAAGAAGATGCCACTAAGGAGCAGGTCGACATCGGACTGGCTGCCCACGGCCAGACCATCCTTGCTGTGGAAGAGGATGACAAGGGATTCCTGAAGCCAATTCTCAGCGACAAGCGTAACCGTCGCATCACTGGCTTCACCGAATTCACAGTTGACGGCCCGGCTGCTGGTCACGATCTGCTGAAGACCAAGGCTGACCCGACCGGTATGAAGGTCGAGGGAACTTTGAACAACTGCTCCGGTGGTGTTACTCCGTGGGGTACCTATCTGTCCGGTGAGGAGAACGTTGACCAGTACTTCGGCAACGTTGGCAAGCTCAAGGACGAGGACGCAGTTAAGAAGCTCAAGCGCTACTCGGTCAAGAATGAAGAGCTGTCCGACCGCGCGTGGGAGAAGTACTACGACCGCTTCGATGTCTCCAAGGAGCCGAACGAGCCGAACCGCTTCTTCTGGCTGGTAGAGATTGACCCATCTGACCCGAACTCCACCCCGGTCAAGCACACCGCAGTGGGCCGTTTCAAGCATGAAGCCGGTCAGATTTACGTCACCGACGACGGCACGGTTGTGTGCTACTCCGGCGACGACGAGCGTTTCGAGTACATCTACAAGTTCGTCTCCTCCCGCAAGATTAAGGAAGGGGACCTCAAGCACAACATGGGCATTCTGTCCGAGGGCACGCTCTACGTCGGTAAGTTCAACGGTAATTCCGAGTCCGAGATTGACGGCTCCGGTGAGCTGCCGAAGGACGGCCGTTTCGACGGTGACATTGAGTGGCTTCCGCTGATGACCGCCAAGGCAGACGGCAAGCACGAGTCCCACGTTGATGGCATGACCGCCGAAGAGGTCTGCATCTACACCCGCATCGCCGGTGACAAGGTCGGTGCGACCCGTATGGATCGCCCGGAGGATATCGAGCCGTCTCCGAAGACCGGTAAGGTCTACGCGGCGCTGACCAACAACAAGTACCGCGGTAAGGCTGGCGCGAAGGACGACAAGGGCAAGGAACGCAAGGATGGTGCAGGGCGCCCGCTTGCCGACGCCGTCGAGGTCGCACCAATCACCGAGAACAAGAATGGCCTTGTTCTGGAGATGGAAGATGACCACGCCGGTACCAAGGGCAAGTGGAACCTCCTGCTGGTCTGTGGTGACCCGAACGAGGCTTACACCTACTTCGGTGGCTTCGACAAGGAATCGGTCTCGCCAATTTCCTGCCCGGACAACGTCGCCTTTGACGAGTACGGCAACCTGTGGGTTTCCACCGACGGCAACGCCCTGGACTCCAACGACGGCCTTTTCGCCGTTGCCGTCGAAGGCGAGCGTCGTGGTGAAACCAAGTGCTTCCTGACTGTTCCGGTTGCTGCAGAGACCTGTGGTCCGCAGATCTTCTCCAACCGCGTGATGGTCAACGTCCAGCACCCGGGCGAAATCGAGACGGATCAGGGTCATCCAGTCGGCGACAACCCGGACCCGACCACCAACCCGACCTCGCACTGGCCGGACGGCGGCAAGGAGCAGCCACGCCCGGCCGTCGTTCAGGTTGTACGCACTGATGGCAAGAAGATTGGTGTGTAGGTTGCCCTTGGCAAGGAGCTAAGCAGAAACGCGCGGATTAGCGCGTAGACCTATCGCGGCGCGTCTCGAACGAAAATAATGTTCGACGGCGCGCCGCGACTGTATTCGGTAGAAAGTTAGTAATCGGGCGTTTACTTAGCGCCACCACACTATCGATGGGATTAATCCTAGTGAACAGCATTGTCATAATCGGCATCATCCTCGTTGTCATCGGGGTCATCGTCGTTGTTGTAGCGCGTCGGAATACTCAGGTTCCGGGTTCTGATCGGGAGCGCTTCGTCGACCCGCTGATGACTGATGAGTACCGTAAGTACGGTCCAACCTCTGTCGCGCCGGGCGCAATCCTGAATTACGGTGGTGCCTCCCATGTTGTGCGCGGATCCCTTGAGCTCTCTCAGGGGCCGTTCCGCTGGTGGGAACATCTCGTCGATGGTGGGGCGGATGGTTCTTGGTTTGGCGTTGAGGAAGATGAAGGTGAAGTCATCCTCACCTGGTGGCGCAAGCTTCCAGGTAGCTTCGAACCAACTAATCCCATCGTTGTCGACGGTGTGGAGTACTGGGAGGAGGAGCGGGGAACCGCCCGCTACACCGCGATTGGCACCACCGGGCTGCCGCCGGAGGGGGCTACAGACTTCGTCGACTACAAATCCGGTGACGGTCGCTTGCTCGGACTGGAACGCTACGGTGACTCGATGTGGGAAGCGTCCACCGGTATTAGGATTCTCCCCGGTGAGATTGATGTCATGGCAGCGCCGGACCATAATCCGGACGCGGACAATCGCTAGTGGCGGTCGCTATGTCGCTGGCAATTCTAGATGTGCCGTTCAAAGACACTGCTGCGGAGCAACTCCGCATTGCTTTTGACGGCCAAGTCCCGGACACCCTCTGCGAGGCGGTTATCTCTCACCCCGACGGCACAACATCGCCGCTGACGCTCGGAGTCCTCGGAGCGTCGCATGTGGTTTTCGTCGGTAAGCGGGAGAACCCGTGCTTTACCGAGGAGATTTCCTGTACCGCGGCACACGGCGTGCCCCTGAGTGAGGCGGGAGTGATGGTGAAAGCTCGTGTGGAGAACCTCTCGCCAGAAGCCTTCGTTCAGCGCGCAGATGCTTTACGTCGCGAGTTCGGTACAGGGCATCCTCATTCGGTTGTCGCGGAGTTCCCCGGTTCGCCCGGCGCGCTGACTGTGTTGGCTGCAGAGCCGATTGAGCAGGGGTATCGCTGGGATACGTGGCACGGCTACCCGCCGGGGCAGCTCGTGTGGACGTCGAATACTTGGACTGCCGTCGCTGGTAACCATGGGGCCGAGGCAGACCGCGTAAAGGGAGGTTCCTGAGTCTATGGGACGCGGAAGTATTGGTTACGCACTGATCGTTGTCGGCATTGTGGTCACTCTGGCCGGTTTCTTCGTCGGCGGGAAATCTGCGGAAGAGAGGATTAGCGAGCGCTATCAGTCCGCGCCCGGCGCAGCATCTGCGACGCAGGTCAGCAGCGGAATTGATCGACGTTGGACCTGTGGCGACCGCGACCCCATTGAGGTGGGGCGTGAGCTGAAAGAAGAGATTAAGCCACAGGCTTACAACGAAGATGGCGGGGCAGCGTACCTGAGGACGAAGAAGCACCTGTTCATCGTTTCGCGTCAGACCCCTGAGGCAGGGTCAAAGGACACGTGCCTGATAACCAGAGAATCACTTAGTGGCCGCTATTCGGGTGGGCACTTCATCTATCTCGGCCCCGGTTTCGGTCCCTCCGCCCCCTCCGGCGGTTCGGGTGGATCGGCCGGATCATTCGGAGGAGCGAAATAAACATGGGACCAGTAACGTACATGGACACCACCGGGACGGCTATCCTCACGGCGCAGTCGGAGACATCGGAGCCAGCGCAGTCGGTCGTGGCCTCAACTGTGGGCGAGCATCTGGCCGTCGGAGTGCCGGCCACCGTCGGTTACTTCCTTGCGGGTGCCCTAGTGCTCGTAGTTGGATTCATTGTCCTTGATCTGATTACTCCTGGGAAACTGCGCGACCTGGTGTTTCTCGAAAACCGTGCGGGCGCCGCGATGATAGCGGGCTCACAGCAGATTGCGCTGGCCTGCATTGTCGTTTCGGTAATCCGCGCATCCGACGACGCTCTGATGATTGGCCTGGGGGAGACCCTCGTTTACGGTGCACTCGGCATTGTGTTGCAGGCAGCATCGCTGCTGGTGCTGGAAGCTCTGATTCCGGGGCGCTTCCGCGATGTCGTAATGGACGCGAAGGTACGCCCCCGAGCGATTTTGGCTGCGACCACCTTCATTGTTATCGGTGTGATTAACGCGGTGGCGCTGTCATAGATGGAGACCACCACGACTTCCCGGCGCTGGCGGGCTCTCCTGCTGGGCTCTGTGGCGGCCTGTGCTGCTTGCGGCCTGGTCTATGAGCTGGCACTACTGGCGCTGTCGGCTTCTCTTGGCCGCGGCGACGTCGTTGCGAATTCCCTGATTGTGGCCGGTTATGTCGCAGCGCTGGGTTTTGGCGCCGTGGCGGCGAAGCCGTTTGTGCGCCGTGCCGCGGTGTCTTTCCTCGGTATCGAGTGTGCTTTGGGTTTGCTCGGCGGTGTGTCCGCAACCGCTCTGTACTGGGTATTTTCGGTTACAGGTGAGAGCCTCGGAGCATTAGTCGCCGCCACTTTCATAATCGGAACGCTGGTTGGTGCCGAGGTGCCGTTACTCATGACACTTCTGCAGACCGGCCGGACGTCCTCCGCCGAGGACACCGGTCGCGTGCTGGCGAATCTCAACGCTGCGGACTACTTCGGAGCCTTGGTCGGCGGTTTAATCTGGCCATTTGTGCTCCTGCCTACGGTGGGCATGCTGAAGGCCACTGCCATCGCTGGACTGATCAATGTCACCGCGGCATTGATAATCGCCGCGCTGCTACTGAAGCAGATGTTGACCCGCCGGGCACTGGTCGCATCTGTCGCCGCCCTCGTCGCGGCACTTGTTGGGTTGGTAGCGTTACTGGCCGGAATCCGGGACATCGAGGCGACCGCCCGGCAGTCGCTCTACGCCCAGCCCATTGTTTTCGCCAAGCACTCGAAGTATCAGGACATCGTCGTCACTCGATTTGGCGGGGACCGGCGGCTTTATCTCGACGGGGGATTGCAGTACTCCAGTCGTGACGAGTACCGCTACACCGAGTCGCTGGTCTACCCGGCGGTGGGTAAAGAAACGAAGTCGGCGTTGATCCTCGGCGGAGGCGATGGGTTGGCTGCCCGGGAGCTGCTGCGGATGCCCAACATCGAGCGCATTGTTCAGGTCGATTTGGATCCGGACGTCATCGAGGTCGCCCGCACTGTGCTGCGGGAAGATAACCGTGGCAGCCTGGACAATCCCCGAGTGGAGAAGATTGCTGCGGATGCTTTCGCATGGCTCCACGAGCAGGCACGTGGTAAGGCGCAGGTGCAGAAGTTCGACGCCATCTATGCAGACCTTCCCGATCCCGACAACGCAGTGCTGGCCAAGCTCTACTCTCAGGAGTTCTACGGGTTGATCCGCACGGTGGCCGCGCCGGGCGCAAAGCTGGTGGTGCAGTCGGGTTCGCCGTTTTCGACGCCGCAGGCCTTCTGGCGCACCGACAGTTCGATTCGCGCCGCAGGCTGGTCGACCACTCCGTACCACGTGCATGTTCCCACCTTCGGGGACTGGGGGTTTGTACTCGCGCAGGCCGAGCCTGAGCCTCCTACGCTCGAGCTTTACGACGACGCCCCGCCGCTGAAATTCCTCACTCCTGACGTGGCCCGGGCTGCGACCGTGTTCGGAGTTGTCAGTGGGTGAATGCGCCACCTCGACTTGGAGGTTGTTGTGGCTGGTCGTTGGACTCCGAAAGATGTGAA
>NZ_JASPJI010000020.1:0-50856 GCF_030232285.1 Corynebacterium sp. MSK047
ATGCAATATCGGAATCAGACCCTTGAAGCCCTAACCGCCTAGAGTTAAACCAGTCCAACTTTCGGGGGCTAGTTCACTACTGCGTGCGCCTCTTTGAATTGTGAAGTTGTCGCGTGCTTGGTGGGCAGTTAACGCTCTAGCAACTGACTACCTGGCCTGCGTCCTACATTGATGTCGAGGAAGCATGTGCCAACGCAATAATCACCGGAATGACTGTCGCGAATAGGAAAGCTGCCAGGCACAGAGCCCAAATGATTGCCGGTTTCCACTTCTGCATGAAGCCCCAAAAGGCCGTGCCGAACATCAGGAAGCCAATCGCGACGCAGACGATGGTGAAAATCACCCACGTGTCCACTTACTGTCCACCTCCAGGGTTACCGGGGTCTCCGCCGCCTTCATTGCCACCGCCGAAACCACCGCCTCCCGGAATCGGGATGGGCAGTAGGTCAGCGATTCCGCCGCCACCGCCTCCGCCATCGCCACCCGGAACCGGAAGCGGTGCAGGCTGCTCCTCGGAGGACTCAGAGGTCGACTCCTCGGCCGACTCCTCTTCTGTGGTCTCCGGGGCATAGCCCTGGTCATAGCCAGAGTCAGAGGTCGACGGCGCCTGGTACTGCGGCGCACCTGCGACACCACCGATTGGCTCCGGCTTGGTGAAGTACTCAAAGTCCTCGTTAGACAGTGCGTTATCCATGGTGTACTTCCACAGATCGCCCGGGGTTTGCGAGCCGTACATGATGCCACCATAGGAGTTGTAGAGCGCCGAACCATCGACGTTGCCAACCCACACTGCAGTCGACAGCTGCGGTGTCGAACCGATCATCCACGCATCCTTGTTCTGGCCGGTGTCACCCAACTGCGTAGTACCGGTCTTGGCGGCCGACGGGCGACCACCACTCAAGGGCTTGTTGCTGTAACCGGCAATAGGCTCCATGGCCGATATCATATTGGTGGCCACTGCCTTGGAAACTCGACGGTCGCCCTTGTCAGCGTTGGACTCGTAAACAATCTCGCCCTTGGAGTTTTCGACCTTCTCTACGAAGTGAGTCTGCTGATAGACGCCATCGTTAGTCAGGGTAGCCAGACCAACGGCCATATCCAGCGGACGTGAGAGGTACTGACCCAGGGCGATACCGTCCTGCGAGTGACCGTTGTCGTCCATCAGAGTCTTTTCAATACCCGGGATGGACTCAGCCACGCCCAGACGATGAGCCATTTTGGCGGTGTCATCCGGACCATTCTTCAGGTCGCGCTGCAGGCGAATAAACGGGGTGTTCAGCGACTGCTTCAGGGACTCATAAAGCGGAAGCACGCCACCGCCGGCACCGCCGTCGTTGTGCAGAGTGACGTTACCGGACTGCACAGGTGCCGAAGAGTACTGCGCGGTCAGTGGAATGCCCTGATCGAGCGCTGCTGCCAGCGCAAAAATCTTGAAAGTAGAGCCGGTCTGCAGACCGCTGTTCGCGTAGTCCCAACCAGTCGGATCGTCGCCACCGTAGTAAGCGCGGACAGCACCGGTCTTCGGCTCCACCGAAACGATGGCGGCACGCAAACCCGTTGACTGATCGACGTAGTTTTCCATCGCATCCAGGGCAGCCTGCTGCACCGTCGGGTCAATGGTCGTCGTAATGCGTAGACCGCCAGTGTTGACCTCCTGCTCGGAGATACCTTCGCGCTCCAACTCAGCCAGAACCTGATTCTTAATCATGGCAGCCGGGCCGGGCTCCGGAGCCTGCTTCGGCGCCAACGCCGGATCGATGGTCTCCGGGTACTGCATTCCCGCGCGGTCCTGCGGCGAGACGATGTTCATCTCCACCAGGCCATCGAGGACGTAGTTCCAACGCTGCTCAGCCTCCGGGCGGTTAGTCCACGGATCCAGTGCAGATGGACGCTGAATCGAGGCTGCCAGCACAGCACCCTCTTCGGCATTCAGCTCACCGACTTCCTTACCGAAGTAGGCCTTCGACGCTGCCGCGATACCGTATGCGTTACGACCAAAGTAAATCGTGTTGAGGTAGGCCTCAAGGATTTCGTCCTTAGTCCACTCCCGCGCCATCTTCGCCGACATGACCAGTTCCTTGGCCTTACGGGTCAGCGTGCGCTCATTGCCCACCACAGCATTCTTGACGTACTGCTGCGTAATGGTCGAGCCGCCACCGGCACTGGAATTACCAGTCACGACTCCCAGAGCCGCACGGGCATAACCAGTCAAGGAAAAACCCGGGTTGGTATAGAAATCACGATCCTCAGCTGCCAGCACTGCATTGCGTACAGCATCCGGCACCTTGTCGATAGTGATGTTGCTTCGGTTACCGCCCTCGGGGACGATGCGCGTGATTTCCTTTTCACCACTGCGGTCATAAATCACCGCAATCTGGCTATTGGCCAACTCCTCTGGCTCCGGCACGTCCGTTGTCGCATAAGCAACACCGAACACAACTACCGGCAACAGCACGACCAGCGCCACGGCTAGACCGAGCCACGCTAAAATTCGCCGCTTATTATCAGTCGGCTGTTCTTCTTGCGCCATCGAGCTTTCCTCTTCATGGTCATCTGGTTCATGGTCATCTGGGGCGTACTGCCCCTTCTCCGGGTCCGGCTCGCTTGCCGACGTCATCTCTGAATCGGTAGCCAGACCCTCGTCACTGCCACCGACCGAAACAGCATCAATGCTGTCGCTGGAATCGTCGTCAAGCGATGCGTCATCGGAGCGTGCGTGCGTATTGAAGGAATCAGCATCCGGCTGATCCCACCACTCGCCTGATGAATTAGAACCCTGGCCCTCGTGAGGGCTGTTAGGACCGCCTGGGCTATCGGGTCGATCATTGCTCACGGGTGCTCTCCCTAGTTTTCTGACTCTTCTCGAGCTGCCTGAAGTGTCCGGGTCAGGAAACTCCACTTGCAGTCGGGGCACACCTCAACTTCTTTGACGGTGCACGAACCATATTCATTAACTATTGCGGATAATTCGTTTTCAGTACAAGCAGAGCCGGAACGACGGCCCAAGTTTTCTCCGAACACCCAGAATACGAGTCGGAGGTCGAATTTGCGACATACTGGGCACTCTTCCTGGGGCTTTCTGCCGTGAAAACGCGCGGCAGCGACCAGCCGAGCATCGGCATCACAGAGTGATTTCCGTGAAATCTCCCCTGCACGCCACTGCTCCAATAACTGCTTCTTGAGCAAGGAGTGATCGATCTCGCCCTGCCATGTCATCACGAAGACAGATTAGCAGGCGCGTGCGGGCTGATTTCACCCCCGCTTTATCGGTAAACACATGCCCCCTCACGGTTCGGGCATCGGCAAAAAACGCATAAAGGTATAACGTCACGCTCGTTACCTCAATGCGTGCACCCACTCACGGCCGCACCGCTGGCGTAAGGCCCTGGCGCGGGGTCCTGATGCTAGGTCCTGATGCGAGTTCCCGGTGTGAGTTCCCGGCGCGAGGTCAAAGCCTCCGAGCACATAGTTTCAAGGAGAATTACCAAATGAGTTCAATTCGCGTCGCTATCGTCGGCGTCGGCAACTGCGCCTCCTCCCTGGTGCAGGGTGTCGAGTTCTACCGCGATGCAAAGCCCGATGAGACCATTCCTGGCCTCATGCACGTCGTCTTCGGCGACTACCACGTCTCCGATGTCGAGTTCGTCGCAGCTTTCGATGTTGACGACAAGAAGGTCGGCAAGGACCTCTCCGAGGCCATCGTTTCCTCTGAAAACTGCACCATCAAGATCGCCGATGTCCCGACTCTCGGCGTTGAGGTTCAGCGCGGCCCGACCCTGGACGGCGTTGGCAAGTACTACGCGGACACCATCGACGAATCCCCAGCTGAACCGGTCGACGTAGTTCAGGCGCTGAAGGATGCCAAGGTCGATGTCCTGGTCTCCTACCTGCCAGTCGGTTCCGAGCAGGCCGACAAGTTCTACGCACAGTGCGCCATTGACGCTGGTGTAGCCTTCGTCAACGCCCTGCCGGTCTTCATCGCTTCCGACCCGGAGTGGGCCAAGAAGTTCGAAGACGCAGGCGTTCCGATCGTCGGCGACGACATCAAGAGCCAGGTCGGCGCAACCATCACCCACCGCGTCATGGCCAAGCTATTTGAGGACCGCGGTGTTCGCCTCGAGCGCACCCTGCAGCTCAACGTCGGCGGCAACATGGACTTCAAGAACATGCTCGAGCGCGACCGCCTCGAGTCCAAGAAGATCTCCAAGACCCAGGCCGTCACCTCCAATCTCACCGGTCCACTGGCCGGCAAGATCGATGACCGCAACGTCCACATCGGCCCGTCCGACTGGGTGGACTGGCTGGATGACCGCAAGTGGGCCTACGTCCGACTCGAGGGCAAGGCCTTCGGCGAGGTGCCGCTGAACCTTGAGTACAAGCTCGAGGTCTGGGACTCCCCGAACTCCGCTGGCATCATCATCGATGCTGTTCGCGCTGCCAAGATCGCCAAGGATCGCGGTATCGGCGGCCCGGTTTACGCCGCTTCTTCCTACCTGATGAAGTCCCCGCCGAAGCAGCTTGCCGACGATGTTGCGCGAGCACAGCTCGAAGCATTCATCAAGGGCGAAGACTAAAAGGTACAAGCACTCAAAAGTACAAGCGAGCAGCTCCGAGAGCATGTTCCTTGAAAAGCGTCAGCCGGTTACCCATGCGGTAGCCGCTGGCGCTTTTGTGCTTCTCTAGCCTCCCCGCGCCCTCCCACGCTCTTCTCGTCCTCCTCGCCCTACTCGCTGCTGCGCCCATCTCGTCCCCGCCATGGATGCGTGCGCTGCAGTCGTCGTAAAGCAGACAGCAATACACCCGCGAGGATGAATCTGCGAGATATATCACAAGCCAAAAGCATTCGCGAAAGTAGCCGTATGGCTACCTCCAACCCAAAGTTCTAAGTACAGAAGAAGTGACACTTTAGGGGGTTTCTGCCAGCACCGAAAAACCTTATACGCAGATAGGTTTAATGTTTTGTACTGGGGTTTTAGATGTTTGGTGGAAAATTCCTGGTGATTTCATCGCCGAAATCACCAGTTGTAGAAAAATAAATAGCACCCCAAATAAATTTCGTATTGGCAACTAGCACTGTTCGCATATAACATCGTCGCTATGACATTATCTTCGGGCTCGATTGGCAATCCTGATGCCGTTACTCCTCTGTCGCTCGCTAAGCGCATTCGCCCTCTCCTGACTCGCGCTGAGCTGCTCTACAGCCGCCGCTCCTCGGAGTCCCAGCTCAGCCGCGCGCAGCTGTCCATCATGATGACCCTGGAGGCACTGGGCGCCTGCCGTATCAGCCAGTTGGCTGAGGCCGAGGCCATCCGCATGCCCACCGCCTCCAACGCCGTGCACCACTTGGAGGTCGCCGGCATGGTGGAGCGCGTCCGCGACAGCAAAGACCGTCGTGGCGTCCGCGTTGAACTGACCGACCGTGGCCGTGAAGAGCTGCACCGTGTTTCTGAAGAGCGCGATCAGCAGATGGCTGAGATGTTCAGCACGCTGAGCCAGGAAGAGCTGGAATTTGGCGCTGGTCTTGAGACGATTCTGTCCAAGATTCTCGAAAACTACCCGGAGCACCCAAAGACAAACCCAAACGTCTAGTCTCTTTTCCAGCTAGCCCTGCCCTCTTTAAGCCCACAGGCAGGATACATAGCTTTTACACTTCCTCGGTGCCGTTTTAAATATGCCCGCCTATCCACGTAGGCTATTACCCAGAAGCACCACTTGGATATTTCTGAGTAATCACAGGAGGATTAGCGATGGCTTCCCGCCCGCTTCGTATCATGATTGCGTGGCGTCCAGGCGAGTACGGCACCGAAACGCTTGCTTACGCCGCTTGGTTAGCTCGCACCACGAAGGTGCAGATTCGCGTTGTCAGCGCACTGTCGCGCGGCTGGCCGCTGACCTCACTGGCTCGGTTGAGCACCAATGACTCCTGGGTTTCCCACGAAACCGAGTCTCTTGAAAAAATCATCAAGGATGAGCTAAAGCTCGCTGGCCTGCGCAAGGGCATGCTTGACGACGATGCCGTACGAATCATCGAATCCTCCAGCGAATCCACAACTATCTGCAACGAAGCCGAAGAATTCGAAGCCGATGTGGTTTTGCTTGGCACGCGCCGAAGCAATACCAAGGACTGGACCGCCAAGAACCGCAGTCGCTTTACTGCGGGATCAACCTCGGATGCGCTGCTGCATTACTCGCCAATCCCGCTGGGATTGGCGATCCCCGGCGCGAAGCTTTCTAAGCACGGTGTGACCCGTGTCAGCATTTGCTACATTGACACCCCGCAGTCCCACCATGCATTGAATAAGGCTGCTGACCTGGCATATCGCTGGGAAGTTCCCCTGCGCCTGGTCTCGTTTACGCCTCGTGGTGCGACCATGTACCCAACGGAGAACGGCTACGGCCCCTCCTCTGACCTGATGATTGAGTGGCGCGAGCAGGCTATGGGGCTGCTCGACCGCGGTATCGACCGCGCACATACCCGTTACCCAGACCTTTCCGTTGATGCGGAAGTGGCGTCCGGCAACGGTTGGGAAGAGGCCATTCAGTCCATCAAGTGGAAAAAGGGAGACTTGCTCGTTTTGGGTTCGTCTACCCTTGGCCCATTCGGACGAATTTTCATCGGCTCGTCGACTAACCACATCGTTCGCCACAGCCCGGTGCCAATGCTGATTACTCCGGCCTAGTATGGCAGGCACATCAGACGGCATTTAGAGGCGAGGGGAGCAGAAGGTGGATAATTCACCGAAGCGCAGTACACCAGAGCGCAATGAGGATGAAATCTTCGACGAGCTTGAGCGCAAGATGTATTCCGGAAAGCGTGCCTACATCTACACCGCGGGTGTGATTCTTACGACGCTGCTCGCGGGCCTCATTATCGGCATCGCCGGCGCCATTGTCGGTGGCCCCACCTGTGATGCGGGTAAGTCCAGCTTCCTCTGCTCCCGCACTTGGGAGATCCTTTTCCCCGTTGTCCCGGGCGTAATCTCCCTGGTCGGCTGCCTTTTGGGCTTCTGGCAGACCTACGTGGAGTGGAAGAACTTCCGCAACTGGCGCGCGTGGCTCGCTATGTGCTGGGTGCTCATGCCCTTCACTTTGATGTGGATGCTCTCCACATTCGGCGTCCTGATTCTGGGCGTTAAGTAGGGGTAAGAGGCGGCCAGCCTCGGAGCCACCCCTTGAGGCTTTTGCGAGAAAGTCTCAAGCGAGAAAGTGTCTGGGTTTATGTCAAATTTGAGCCGATTTTAGGCCTCAAACTGTCATAAACCCAGACACTTTCTTGTACGCACTAGTCTCCTTGGCTACTTCTTCACAACCAGGTTGACCATCTTGCCCGGAACGACAATGACCTTCACGATATTGCCACCGGCGTTCTCCACAGCTGCGACAACCTTTTCGTCGGCACGCGCGGCGGCCTCGATGTCCTCGCGGGAAGCATCGGTAGCCACATCAATGCGAGCGCGAACCTTGCCGTTAATCTGAACTGGCAGCTCAACGGTGTCGTCGACCAGCCACTTCTCGTCAACTGCCGGCCACGGACCGTGTGCCAGGGACTCGGTGTGGCCGAGACGGCTCCACAGTTCCTCCGCGATGTGCGGTGCCACAGGGCCAAGCATGAGGGCCAGCGGTTCCACGGCGGCGCGCGGGGCACCGGTCGAACCGTAGGTCTTAGTCAGGTAGTTGACGTACTCAATGAGCTTTGCGACGGCCGTGTTGTCACGCAGCTCTGCGTAGTCAGAGGTAACCCCTTCCACGGTGCGGTTGAGCGCCTTGAGGTCGTCGTCGGAAAGCGCTGCGTCCGTGACGGCGAGCTCACCGGAGTCCTCATTGACCACCAGGCGCCAAGCGCGCTGGAGGAAGCGCTGCGAGCCGACCAGATCCTTCGTCGCCCACGGGCGGGAGGTGTCCAGCGGACCCATGGCCATCTCGTAGACGCGCAGGGTGTCGGCGCCGTAGTTGTCGCAGACCTCGTCGGGGGAGACAGCGTTCTTCAGGGACTTGCCCATCTTGCCGTACTCCTGGAAGACCTCCAGGTCAGAGCCGTCTTCGGCGCCGCCCGGGATGAGGAACTTACCATCGCGCTCAACAACCTGATCCGCCGGCTGGTAGACACCACGGGCATCGGTGTAGGCGTAAGCCTGGATGTAGCCCTGGTTGAACAGACGGCGGTACGGCTCCTTGGAGGTCACGTAGCCGAGGTCGAAGAGGACCTTGTGCCAGAAGCGGGAGTAGAGCAGGTGCAGCACTGCGTGCTCGACGCCACCGACGTAGAGGTCGACGCCGCCTGGGTCGTCCTTACCGTGAGTCTCCGGGCGAGGGCCGGTCCAGTAGCGCTCGTTTTCCAGGTCAACGAACTCCTCAGCGTTGTTCGGGTCGATGTAGCGCAGCTGGTACCAGGAGGAACCTGCCCAGTTCGGCATGACGTTGGTGTCACGGCGGTACTTCTTCTTGCCATCGCCGAGATCGAGCTCGACATTGACCCAGTCAGTGGCCTTGTCCAGTGGAGCCTTTGGCTCGGTGTCAGCATCGTCCGGGTCGAAGGTGACCGGCTTGTAGTCCTCGACCTCTGGCAGCTCGACCGGAAGCATGGACTCGGGCAGCGCGTGGGCGTGACCGTCCTCGTCGTAGACGATGGGGAAGGGCTCGCCCCAGTAGCGCTGGCGGGCGAACAGCCAGTCGCGCAGCTTGTACTGGACCTTCTCGTGACCCGCACCTTCCTTCTCCAACCACTCAATGACGGTGGCGATGGCGGTGTCCTTGTCCAGGCCATTGATGTCCAGGCCGGAATCATTGGCGGAGTTCACGCACGTACCGTTACCGACGTACGCCTCCTTTGCAATGTCACCACCTGCGACGACCTCGCGGATTGGCAGACCGAAGGCAGTGGCGAACTCGTAGTCGCGCTCATCGTGGGCCGGGACAGCCATGATGGCACCGGTGCCGTAGCCAATCAGGACGTAGTCGGAAATGAATACCGGCACCTGCTCACCGCTCACCGGGTTGGTGGCGTAAGCGCCCAGGAAGACACCGGTCTTTTCCTTGTTCTCCTGGCGTTCCAGGTCGGACTTGGAGGCAATTGCGGCGCGGTAAGCGGCGACGGCCTCGGCTGGGGTTTCCTTGCCGAAGGTCCAGCGCTCATCCACGCCCTCGTAGGAACCGCTGCCGGCTTCAACCAGCTGATCCACCAGCTCGTGCTCAGGAGCGAGCACCATGTAAGAGGCTCCGAAGAGAGTGTCCGGACGAGTGGTGAAGACCCTGATCTTGGTGGAGACCTTCGGGCCGACCTCGGCTGTGAAGTCGACCTCGGCACCGCGGGAGCGGCCGATCCAGTTGCGCTGCATGGACTTGACCTTGTCCGGCCAGTCCAGCAGCTCCAGGTCGTCGACCAGGCGGTCAGCGTATGCGGTGATGCGCATCATCCACTGGCCCAGCCGCTTGCGGAACACCGGGAAGTTACCGCGCTCCGAACGGCCCTCGGCGGTCACTTCTTCGTTGGACAGCACAGTGCCGAGGCCCGGACACCAGTTGACCATCGAATTCGACTGGTAAACCAGACGGAATTCGTCGACTGCTTCGCGCTGCTCGGTCTCGCTGAGCTCAGCGTAGACGCGACCATCCTTGGTAGTCATCTCGCCCGACTCCAGCAGCGGAATCAGCTCATCGATGCGACGGGCCTTCTTCTGATCCTCATCGAACCAGGCGTTGTAAATCTGCAGGAAAATCCACTGCGTCCACTTGTAGTAGTCCTGGTCAGTGGTCGCGAAAACACGGCGGCGGTCATGGCCAAGTCCCAGGCGGCCCAGCTGGCGCTCCATGTTGGCGATATTCGCTTCCGTCGTCACGCGCGGGTGCGTACCGGTCTGGATTGCGAACTGCTCCGCCGGCAGACCGAAGGCGTCGTAGCCCAGGGTGTGCAGCACGTTTGCGCCCTGCATGCGGTGGAAGCGCGCGAAGACGTCGGTGGCGATGTATCCCAGCGGGTGGCCTACGTGCAGACCGACACCGGACGGGTACGGGAACATGTCCTGGACGAAAAGCTTGTCCTTCGGCGGAGTCGAGCCGTCGGCAGCTGCCAAATCGCCCACCGGGTTGGGGGCGTAGAAGGTGCCGTTATCTTTCCAATACGCCTGCCACTTTCCCTCTAGCTGAGTCGCCAGCTCGGGGGAGTAGCGGTAGTCGGTGGCTTCTGCCGAGGACGAGGACTTTTCGCTGTTGGTCATGGTCTCACAGTCTAATAGGTGCGTTTGGCACGTGCTCAACCACCTATATAAATTGGAAGCATGATTGTCATCCCTGTAATTACCCTGGTTCTGGCTGTTTGCATAGCCGTTGTCGCTGGTTTGGCATGGTCGGCGAAACTGCCGGGTAATGACTGGATCGGAATTCGAGCGCCTGAGGCTCGAAAGTCCCAGGAAAACTGGGATATTACGCACCGCGTTGCCGGCCCGCCGTGGGCTGTGTCCGCTATCGCTTTCCTCGGCGCCGCCATGCTCGGCTTCCTCGCCATCCGCCCGGAGGCCTCTGGTTGGATGTGGCTGTGGTACGCCGTCGCTCTGCTCGCCGGTATCGCCATGCTCGGCATTGGTGCGGCTATCGGCTCGCACACCATCGCGCTTTACGACGCCAAGGTCTCCGCCGAGTCCGGCTCCGGTTGTGGGTGCGGTGACGGTGACAGCGGCTGCGGCTGTGGCTCCGCCGCCACTGATGCCACCGACGCTGCACCTGATGATGCCTGCTGCTCCGACAACCCGGCAGCTGACTGCGGTGTCTCCGGTGGCTGCAGCTCCTGTGGCCTGGAAGGACTGTGCACGGACAAGGGCTCATCCGCGAATGCCACTTTCAAGCCTGTGGACAAGGATGCGCTGCGCAAGGCAGCTGAGCAGAAGAAGTAAAAAATTATTGCAGAGAAAAGCTTCTGCAAAACAGTAAGACAACCTCTGGTTGCCCACTAAGCTATTTGTCCATGTGGCAACGAATTGTGAATTGGCGTCCAGATCCCCTCATCGTCGGTATCGTTGCTGCAGCGATACTGGCGATTATTTTTCCTGCAAGCGGCACTACCGCTGAGGTTTTCAGCTGGGCCACAAAGATCGCCATTGGCTTCTTGTTCTTCCTCTATGGCGCGCGCCTGAGCCCGCAGGATGCGTTGGCCGGTGTTAAGCATTGGCGGCTGCACATAACCATTCTGGCTTTCACATTCGTGCTGTTCCCAATCCTCGGCCTGCTGATGAAACCCCTGGATTGGATTCTTTCTCCTGGCCTCTACCTGGGCATTTTGTACATGACGCTGGCACCGTCGACGGTGCAGTCGAGTGTGAACTTCACCTCCATCGCCAAGGGCAATGTCGCCGGCGCAATCGTCAGTGCCTCGGCATCTAACCTGCTGGGCATTGTGGTCACACCGGTGCTGGTGATGCTGTTGATGGCCACTGGTGGCGGCGTTCATGTGGATTCGTCGGTGTTCTTGGATATCTCGCTGCAGTTGCTGCTGCCATTCGCAATCGGCCAGCTCACTCGCCGTTGGACCCTGAAGTTTGCCGCCGCGAAGACGACTAAGAACGTTGACCGCCTATCTATCGCAATGGTCGTTTACGCAGCCTTCTCCGAGGGCATGGTGCAGGGCATCTGGTCGAAGGTGCCGGCAGGGGACATTGTCATCCTGTGCGTGCTTTCGGTCGTGTTGGTGGAATTCGTTTTGCGGTTGTCCGGATTCGTCGCCAACAAGATGGGCTTCGACCGCAAGGACCGCATTGCGATTCAGTTCTGCGGTTCGAAGAAGTCCCTGGCCACCGGTCTGCCCATGGCCGCCGTTATCTTCGGTGCCGATGCCAGCCTCTATATTTTGCCGCTGATGATTTTCCACCAGATTCAGCTGATGATCTGTGCGGTCTACGCCGCTCGCTGGGGCAAGGAGGCAGAAGCCGAGCCGGAGCCACAACCCGCTTAACGCGGTCCAGGGCATGGACCCGAGGGGCGAATCCGGCTTGGCACATATACTGGGGCGCACAACATATGGTTCGGTTTTAAACGAGCAAACGAAAGTGTGAGATTCAGCATGGCTAACGAGAATCCGGCTCCGTTCTCCCCGGAACAGCGCGCCGCAGAAGAGACCGCAATCAACGAGTTCTGGTCGTGGTGGAACTCTTTTGGCGCCGATGCGCTCGACTCGATGTTTAGTGTCCAGCTCGGTATCGATGGTGCTCCGAACGCCGCCGATGTGGACATTATTGATGTCCAGAAGGAGGTCGGCGGCCGCATCGCCGCTATTAATGACCGGCTCATCTGGGGGTTTGAGGCTGGCGCTCCGTATTCTCGCCACCTTCTGACTGTTAGCGCTGCCGGCGATCCGGAGCTGCGTCCGGTCGCTCGCCGTTGGCTGGAGGCCGCGCCTGACGACGGCGCGGTGTGGTCTTTCACCGACCTCCGTCAGGCGGATCCGGCGATGAAGCTGTCGCTGGGGGATGTCGCGGCCACGTTGGTTGCACAGGGTGCGCTCGAGGCCGATGCTCCGGCCGAGGTCGATCCGGCAGACGCCCGCGTGGCTGTTAGCAGTGGTCATGGGGCAGTGGACGTTCGCCTATTCCACCCGCTGTTCCCGGCAATTGCTCAGTTGGAGGACGGTGAGCGCTTGGTAGCTCAGCTCGGTTTCACGCTGCTGCAGCTGGCTCTGGGGGAGGAGGACTTCGGCCTATGGCTACGCGGTTTTGCCTTCGCCGGCGAGGAGCCGGAAGGTGCGATCCCGCTACCGGAGCTGGGCGGTGTCGTCGAGAAGCTCGCGGAAGAGTGCCCGGAGTGGCTCACCATTGATGCCGAAGCCAACGGCCAGCCGCTCGTCGTCGCCACCCGCGCTCCGATTACGCAGCTGGTGAGCCCGACTATGACGCAGCATGTGCTGATTCAGCTCATGCTCGGCAATATTGATGACAAGGGCTTGCCGACGGACGAATCGAAGGAATCCCTCTCCGAGTTCAATACCGCTGCCGCTGAAGCCATCGCTGAGGACAAGGGTATTTTTGTCGCAACTGAGCAATCCGATGGCATGGCTCTGATGCACTTCTTTATTGACCCGGCATCTGATGCGGAGGCGGGTCTGCGAGCTGTTGCGGAGACGTGGGCCGAGGGAGAGCATGTCGTCGATACCGGTTACGATCCAGCTTGGCAGCGCGTCGGTCACCTGCGCGTGTAGATTGGTTTTTTGTTATGAACGCTCGTCATCGTCTTACTCCACGGCCTTCCCGCGCGATTCGCATGGGTCTTACCGGTGTCATCGCTGTCACCAGCCTTCCGCTGGCAGCTGGAAACGTCGCTGCGGCTCCGCAGCCAAAACTGACTCCGCAGGGCACTATTGATGCTCCGGGGCGAACCCAGATCAGCTTTACCCACACCCCAAGTGGCACGCACTACGGTACGGCGAACGAGAATGAAGCTCGTCCGGGGCTTTCGATTGTCAAGCTCTACATTGCGGACTACGTCTTCAAACATGGCACAGAAGCGGACAAGGCGAAGGCTACAGAGATGATTCGCTACTCCGATGACAATATCGCCAGTGAGCTCTATGGCCGTTACCCGGATTCCATCAACGCCACTGCGCGTGAATACGGCCTCAGCAACACCCACGATGCAGGTCACTGGGGAAATTCAACTACGTCCAGCGCGGACACTGTGAAGTTCCTGGAGGCCAAGAAGCGTGAGAACACTTCTGACCCGGTTCTGGTTGCTATGAGCACCGCGTCACCTGTGGCAGCGGATGACTACCGTCAGGATTACGGCACCGCCACGCTGCCGGGTGTTATTGGCACAAAGTGGGGTTGGTCCGATGACCGCCAGAGCGTTCACGCCTCGGCATCCATTGGACCTGACTTCAGCGTCGCTGCTAACACCTACGGCACGAAGGAAACTCACACCAGCGATGTTCAGAATGCCTTCGACGGCACGCTGGGCACTCCATCGCTGCCGGACATCCCAGGCGTCCCGAACCTGCCCGAGAGCCCAAATCTCGGCGAACTACTGAATCTGCTGGAAACCCCGCAGCTGCCCCAGATTCCGGGACTACCGGACTTCACAGGCCAGGTACCGGCGCAGTTCTAGCCACTGCCGCTAGCCACTGGTTCGCTGGCACTGTCCACACACAGCGCACCTCACGCGACAAGGTTCACGAGGACCATATACAGCGCCGTGCCTACAAAAATCGAAATCACGGTGTTACGCCGCCACCAGTGCAGGCCAATGGTGACCACCAGTGCTACCGGCACGGCCCAGGCAGCGCCGGGGTCGCCACTCTCACCACTGAGTCCTAGCCGCCCGAAGACGGTGTAGGCAACCAACGCCACCATGACTCCAACCGGCATGGTCGTGCCGAGGAACTCGAACAGGGGAGACCCTTTCAGAGTGCGCACGAACGCAAACGGCAGCGCACGCAGCGCAAGAGTCACCGTACCCATCGCAAAGAGCGCGGCAAGCACATAGCCGGAATCGGGCATCGCGGTCATGCTCGCTCTCCCTCCGTTACACGCTGATTGCTTGCCGACGTCATGCGCATCACCCGATCCACCCGCGGTGACCACACGCGCAACAGCAGCAGGCCGAAGTACATCAGCAGTCCGATAACCAGCATCTGGTTCGGGTTAATCAGCCAGCCCACCAGCGTGCAGACGATAGCGGACAGGGGCAGTGACCAGTCCTTAGAAGTCTCAAACGCGTCCATGGCCAGCACCGTAAAGAGCGCCACCAGTGCGAACTCGGCACCGCGGATACCCTCGGGCAGTGCTGCGCCGGTTAGAGCCCCGACAATACCGGAGCCCACCCACAATAACTGGCAGAGAATCTGAATCGTCAGCAGTCGGTGGCCCGACATCTTTTCGTCCGCATTTGCCGCAGAGACGATGGCATACGACTCGTCGGTAAGCGCGTATGTGGAGTATGCGCGACCGAGACGAGACTGTATCCGGTCGCGTGGGAACGTCAGCCCATAGAAGACGTGGCGGAAGTTGACCATAAAGGACGTCACAGCACAGCCGAGCAGACCCGTATGCGCCATAACCAGGCCAACAGCGAGGAATTCCATCGACCCCGCGTAGACCACGAAGGAGAAGATGGGGGCCCACCACCAGCTAAAGCCAGTCTGTGCGATGAGCAGGCCGAATGCGAGCCCCAGCGGAATGAGTCCCATGCCCACGGGCAGTGTCTGCCGGATGCCGGCAGCTATGTCGCTGCGGTCGCTGTTTCCTGTGGCGCTACTTCCTTCAGCCCTGTTTCCTTCGGTATTGATGTGCTCACTCATCTAGTTGTCACGTACATCTACGGGGTAGGTGCCATACAGTGGCAGCGGCCATGGCTGACGGCGCATGCAATCACCCCAGATGTCCGCGGCAGCAGGAGCGAGTACATCAGAGGGCAGGGCAGGGGCGACGTACCAGTCACCGCGGTCGAGCTCGTCTTCCAGCTGTCCCGGGTCCCAGCCTGCGTAACCGGCGAAGATGCGTGCGCCATCTATGCGGTCGCGTACGTCCTCCGGCTCCGCACCGAGGTTGACCAGCGCAAACCTGTGGGCGATGCGTTCCATCAGCGGGGTACCGGTAATACTGTCGGTCTCCTCTGGGAGGGTGGCGCCGTTTCGCACCACACCAATGCAGATTGGCTGTGTCTGGTTGACCGGACCCCCGACGTAGAGCACCGGCGGCTTGGCCATCAGCGGCGCCCAAGGCTCGAGCACATTGTGCACCGGCGTCTGCGAACGCTGCGTGAGATCGACACCAAGGGTGCCGTGTTCATCGTGCTCAATAAGGAAAATCACCGAGCGGGAAAACTCCGGCGAGAGCATGCCGGGTGCTGCGAGCAGCAGCATCCCGGCAGCCGGGTCGTTGCGCTCAAGGCTGGTAAAAAGCCGGTCGCCGTAGAGATTTTCCGGATTAATCGATGCCATTAGCTCTCACTTTCGCTTTCAGCCTGCTCACCGGACTGCTCGTACCACCATTTCTTCAGCGCCAAGATAGCATCTTCACGCTCCAGCGGACCGGACTCCAATCGCAGCTCTTTCAGGTAATTCCAGGCCTGTCCGACTTCTTTGCCGGGCTTCAGGTCCAGAATTTCCATGATTTCGTTGCCATCCAGGTCGGGGCGGACGCGTGCGAGGTCCTCCTGCTCGGCGAGCTCCTTGATTCGCGCTTCCAGGCTGTCGCAGGCTCGTGCGAGGCGTGCTGCTTTACGACGGTTTCTCGTCGTACAGTCGGCCCGCACGATTTTGTTGAGTCGTTCCAACAGATCTCCGGCGTCGTTGACATAACGTCGCACCGCCGAGTCCGTCCACTTGCCTTCGCCGTAGCCGTGGAAGCGCATGTGCAGGTAGACCAACTGCGAGATTTCGTGGTTGGTCTTCTTCGGGAACTTCAGTTTCCGAAGGCGGCGCCGCACCAGCTTCGCACCAACCACTTCGTGCTGGTAAAAGGTGACGTTTCCCTGCTCGTTGTAGGCACGGGTAGCGGGTTTGCCGCAGTCGTGCAGCAGTGCCGCCCAGCGCAGTACGAGGTCCGGTTCACCGGGTTCTTCCTGGTCAATAGCTTGCCGCATGACCTGCAGAGAGTGTTGGTAGACATCCTTGTGCTGGCGGTGTTCATCCTGCGTCATGCGCATGTCGGAAATCTCCGGCAGCACGCGGTCGGCCAACCCCGATTCCACCATCAGGTCGATACCTCGGCTTGGGTCCGCACCCAGGATGAGCTTGTTCAGCTCGGTGGAGATGCGCTCGACCGTGATGCGGTCAATTTCGCTGGACATTTCCTTCAACGCCTTGAGCACACGCGGTGCCACATCGAACCCCAACTGGGATGCGAAGCGGCAGGCACGCAGCATCCGCAGGGGGTCGTCGCCAAAACTGACCTCCGGCGCACCCGGGGTATCCAACACACCCGCGACAAGATCCTCGAAACCTCCGAGCGGGTCAAGGAAGGTGCGGGTGCCGTCACCGTGGAGCTCCACGGCGATGGCGTTACAGCGGAAGTCACGGCGGATTAGGTCGCCCTCCAGCGTGTCACCGAAAGTGACCTCCGGATTGCGACTGACCTGGTCATACGTATCCGCACGGAAGGTGGTGATCTCCACCTGACGGCCATGCCGTTCCGCGGAGAGTGTGCCGAATTCAATGCCGGTATCCCAGACAATGTCCGCCCAGTCATCGAGGATCGCGCGTGTCACCTCCGGGCGCGCGTCGGTGGTGAAATCGAGATCCACGCCCAGTCGCCCTAAGAGAGCATCGCGCACAGAACCGCCCACGAGGTACAGGCGATGGCCAGCTGCACTAAACGCAGCTGCCAGCGAATCCAGGATCTCCGACTCCTTGGCGATCGCCTGATCCGCCACTGCCAGCATTGCCGTCCTGCGCACCTGTGGGTCCGCGTCAGCAGCCGCCGGAGTAGCACCGTGAGGTGTAGTCCCCCCGGGCTGGTCACCATTTGTCGTTGAAGGAGTCGATTGTGTCACGACCGACACAATACCCGCTTATACCTATAAACCCGGTAGTCTAAGTGGAATGAACAACGTGGTACGCAATGACAACTCGGTGGCGAAGAGCCGTCGACGTCGTCGGCGACCGCGCAGAAGAGGTGGCGTTTCCTCGTCCACCAACACTAGCAACGCTACTACCAGCGGAAATTCTGCAAAACGTAGTGGCTCCGGTGCCAATGGCTCCCAAAAGGCCAAGCCAAACTCCGGTGGCGCCAAGAAATCTTCCAAATCACCGAAGTCGGCACGACCCTCGAAGCAGTCGAACAACCGCGGTGGCCGTAAGAACGGTCAGGATAGGAACAATCGCCGTCGTCACGCACAGACGAAGCGCACAAACAATCGCCGTGCGCACTCGTCGCGCGCGCAAAATGCAGCGCCGATGCAGACCTCGATTGAGACTTCGGCGGGCGGACTGGTCGTCTCGGGGCTTGCTGAGGCTGTCGGCGATGGCGGCAAAGTCAACCTGTCACGGATTTATGTCGCGCTGATTGGTCGGCACGATCGTCGCGGGCGCCTGCTGTGGTCGATGCCTAAGGGCCATGTCGAACCCGGCGAAGCTTTCGATTCCACCGCCGAACGCGAGGTGTGGGAAGAAACGGGCATTCGCGGCGAGGTCATCGAAGAGCTCGGTGTGATTGACTACTGGTTTGTCTCCGACGGCACGCGGATTCACAAGACCGTGCACCATCACCTTCTGCGCTACGTCGATGGCGATTTGAACGACGAAGACCCCGAGGTCACCCAGGTCATGTGGGTTCCTGTGGATACCCTGGTGGAACGGTTGGCCTACGCTGACGAACGCAAACTGGCCCGGCGCGCGCACAATCTGCTGCCCGATCTCGCCCGCGCGGAAAAGCGAGCAGGCCGGCAGACGCCGAGGTGATTGCGCATGTTCAGGTTGCAGTTGCCAAGGAATGTTGTTCGTAAAGTCACGGCCGCCACCGCAGCGCTCGTACTGTGCTTGCCGACGACCGTTGCGCCCCCAGCTTTTGCGCAAGATGAGCAGTTGTGGGGCAGTGGCACCAATCGTGTCGGTGAACAGGGCCCCCTTCGGCTTTCGATAACCAGCTTCACTCCGCATGTCGCGGCTCTACATTCGACGCTGACCATCAAGGTGCAGGTGCACAACACCTCCGATGCGGATATCAGCAATGTTGCGCTGCGCCCACAGCGGGCCGGCGCACTGGCTTCCTCTGCAGATGCGCGGACGATTCTCGCTGAGCCTGAATCGGTGTTTGATGTGGCTGGGACCTTCAGTGCCCCCATCGAGCTGAAAGCGGGGGAGAAGCGTGAGGTTACGCTAAGTGTTCCTATCTCCGCACCGGCTCCAGAAGGACTCGACATCACGGAAGCCGGCACGTTTCCGCTGCTCATCAATGCTAACGGGCAACCGGCAGATGACATCGACCGCCTGCTGGCGGAAACACGCGCACTGCTTCCGGTGACGGATCCGCAAGCGGAAGGTGATGAGCCGGAACCGCCTGCCGGTGATCAGAACGACAACGATGAGACCGACAATTCCGATGCGCCCACCCGCCGCGACCCAGTGCCGTTTTCGCTGATTTGGCCCATCAGCCAGCCAGTGCCACTGGTCGGCGGTGAGACCGGTGACGCACCCTCGTCGCCGAATCTCATCCTCACCGACAATTCTTTGGCCGAGTCTCTCGAACGCGGTGGCCGCCTCGACGGTTTGCTCACCTCGTTGGAAAAGGGCTTTGCCGGCCCGGATGGGCAGAGGTTGCGGGAATCAACCTGCATCGCCATCGACCCGGAGACCCTCGACGCAATCTCCAGGATGACCCGCGACTACTGGATTGGCACCAGCCGCCCAAGTCCTGTGGAGTCCTCTCCGCGACTGCGGGATTCCTGGGGAAACGCGGATGACACCAATCTCACGCATATGCCCGCCAGTGACAATGCTGCCGCCTGGCTCAATCGGCTGCACGATCTCACACAGGACACCTGCACACTGTCACTGCCGTGGGGCGGCACCGATGCCAGCGCCGTGGCTCGCGTGGGGGATCACGAGCTTTCGATGGAGGCACTCGCCGCTGGTCGGCAGACTATCGCCAAGCATTTGGACGTTCAGGCACTGCCGGGCCTCTATTTGCCGGCCGAGGGATACGTGACGTCGGAAAGCGCCCCGCTGTACTCGGCGGCGACGGCCCTGAACGGGACCGCCCCGGAGCGCGCATTCGAAAACCGCGTCGATACCGGCGAGGCGATGCCACCCTCGCCCACTCCACCCGAAGCCGCGCACGACACCACCGTGTTAGTCGCAGACAACACCGCCGTCACCGCCGATGGTCAGACACTGCGCCCCGGCCACAGTGGCGTGCTTGCCGACGGTAGCCGCGCCTTCGCCCTCCCTGGGGCACTGACAACCTCTCTGGCTGCAACAGGGCGGTCTCCCCAGACTGTGGCGTATTCGAATCTGCTCGGACGCTACGATTTCCGAATCGACTCCGAGGCTGCACGGATGCAGACAGCGATTGGCACTCTGTTCCAATCACTGACTGATTCGGATGACCCTCGCGCGGCTGTGGTGGCAGCACCGCCGTCCGGTTGGGATCCACGCGCTAGCGACGCTGAAGATTTCATGGCTGCGGTCAGGAAAGCCGTGGACGATAACCTGGCTGAGCTGACTCCGCTGATGGACTCCATCACCGCTTCAGCTCACGACCTGGATGCGGGCTCGGTTACTCCAATTGACGAACTTGCCGATCCCGCGCCAGTGAGTGAGACGCTCGTGGAGAAGGCTCAACTGGCCTCCCGCGAAATCACGGACCTGACCACAATCATGTCCAACGATCCCAATGTCGCACTGACGCGGTATGAATTCACCCGCCCCCTGCGGCACGACTTGCTGCGCTCGTTTACAACTCTCGGCCGGCGAAATCAGCTGCAGTCACCTGACGTGCAGCGGCGGAGCGAAGAACTCAGCGACCAGGCACTGATTATGACTCGACGCCTGCGCAATTCAGTGACGTTGGTAGCTCCCGGCGGTGTCTACACCCGCGCAACGCAGCTGTCGCCGATTGCGGTGCTGGCTCGCAATGGCCTGCCGCTGCCGGTTCCCGCGTTCGTGCGCGTCGGCGCTGGAGATTCGGTGTTGGAGGAGAAGTATGAGGCCGCCATCCCCGCCAAGGGGTCGGTGACTGTTCAGTTCACTCCGAAGTCGGGTGATGATGCAGAATCCACTCCGGCGACCAATGCTCCAGAGGGAGACCGGCCACGGGATAGTGGAGACAACTCCCACAACCTGTTGCTGTGGCTCGAATCACCTGGCGGCACGCCGATTTCTCGATCAGTGAGTATTTCCGTGCAATCGGGCGCTTCGGTTGGGGTTTTGGCTATCGTGACCCTCGTCATCGTCACTGTTGGTGGGTTTTTTGCCGCAAAACGGTCTCAGTACTTTCGGAAATAGACCCCCTTTTAAGCAACAATAGGACATGTGACTGACTCAGACGCGCATAAATCTGGACTTCGAGGCCGCATTCGTCGCCCCGCGCCACCGGCCCCAGTTCCGGCGGCGCGGCCAACGGCTGAATCTCAGCCGGCCGAAGCGGCCCCGGACCTAACTCGCGTATCCGGCCATAAGGCAAATGCCGATACCGCCGCTGACGCGATGACGGAATCGGCATCACCATCGCCAGCAAAGGCGGCAACTGCGACAGCAACCGCTTCCAGCGATTCCTCCGCAGGCTCGACGGCGGACGCAAATCAGGGACAGTCGAACTCGGACATCGTCGCCTCCACGGGCTCGATGGCAATCGCTACCCTGATTTCGCGCATTACGGGTTTTTTGCGAAACCTGCTCATCGGCGCGACGCTGGGTCCGGCTGTGGCTTCAGCCTTCAACGTCGCCAACACACTGCCGAACCTGATTACGGAAATCGTCCTCGGCGCAGTGCTGACTTCTCTGGTGGTGCCAGTGTTGGTGCGCGCGGAGAAGGAGGATCCAGATCACGGTGCCGCCTTCATTAGACGTCTCTTGACTGTCTCTATGACGCTGTTGGCAGTGGTGACGGTGCTGGCGGTGATAGGTGCGCCACTGTTGACCAGATTGAGCCTTAACGAGGCCGGTAAGGTCAACGTTCCGCTGGCAACGTCATTTGCGTTCTTACTATTGCCGCAGATTATCTTCTACGGCATATTTGCGCTGCTCATGGCGGTGCTAAACACCAAGGGAATCTTTAAACCCGGTGCGTGGGCACCTGTCGCTAACAACGTCGTGGCCATTGCCACGCTCTTGCTATATCTGTTCCTGCCCGGCCAGTTGAGTCCGGATTCGGACGGTTCACTCTCCGATCCGCACATCCTGCTTTTGGGTCTTGGTACCACCCTGGGTGTCGTCATTCAGGCAGCCATCATGATTCCCTACCTCAAGCGCGCGGGCATTGATTTGCGTCCGCTGTGGGGTATCGACGACCGCATCAAACAGTTCACCGGCATGGGTGTCGCGATTATCACCTACGTGGCAATTTCCCAGGCTGGTTACTTCATCACCACCAATATTGCCTCGACTGCCTCCAAGGCAGCGCCGACGATTTACCAGCAGGCTTGGCTGCTGTTGCAGGTGCCCTACGGCATCATCGGCGTTACCTTGCTGACCGCCATCATGCCGCGACTGTCCCGCAATGCAGCCGACGGCAACGATGGGGCAGTGGTCCGAGATCTGTCCATCGGTACCCGCCTGACCATGATTGCGCTGGTGCCGATCGTTGCCTTCTTCACCGCATTCGGCCGCCCCATCGCCGTCGGTCTTTTCGCGTATCTGGAGTTCCCCCGCGAAACCGCAGAGATTCTCGGCTGGACGCTGTCCTTCTCGGCGTTCTCGCTTATTCCATACGCCATTGTGCTTTTGCACTTGCGTGTTTTCTACGCCCGTGAAGAGGCCTGGACCCCGACTTTCATCATCCTCGGCATTACCACCGTCAAGGTGATTCTGTCGTTCTTCGCTCCTCGTCTGGCTTCTGACGATGAGACCGTCGTCGTGTTGCTCGGTGCCGCCAACGGTTTCGGTTTCGTCGCCGGCGCAATAATTGGCTTCTTGCTCTTGCGCCGCACTCTCGGACACTTGGACAGTAAGGCGACCGTCCACACCGTGCTGTGGGCACTGGGGGCGTCGCTTGTCGGTGTCGCCGTTGCTTGGGGCGCATTCGCATTGACCGACCTTGTGCTGTTCGATTTCTTCGGTTCCTTCGGTGTGCTACTGCAGACCATCGTCACCGGCGTGGTCTTCCTCATCGGTACCGGCCTGGTGCTCGCTCAGGCTCCATTGGAAGAGGTCCGCGTTCTGGGTGGCTTCCTCGGCCGCATTCCGGGTCTACGTCGCTTTGCTCCGCAGCCTCATGCAGCCGACAATGCCGTCGCCGACCGTGAGGATATGGAGCGCGAACGTGGCTTCGCCGCTGATGCTTTCTCGATTGCCCCGTCGAACCTGATTGGCGAGGCCACGGGTCTGGCAAACGAGGGCTTCACCGCTTCGCCGCTGTTGCCGCCGATGCCGACGCAGGG
Organism: Corynebacterium sp. MSK047; assembly: GCF_030232285.1. Classification (NCBI taxonomy): domain Bacteria; kingdom Bacillati; phylum Actinomycetota; class Actinomycetes; order Mycobacteriales; family Corynebacteriaceae; genus Corynebacterium; species Corynebacterium sp. MSK047. The sequence continues at coordinate 23,014 of NZ_JASPJI010000020.1, forward strand.
TTCTCGCCCGACCCGCTATGTACCCGGCGAGATGGTCTCAGGTGGTCGTTTCCGTCTGCGTTCTGAAGTCGCGACCTCCCCAGGTCTGCGCCTGTGGCGCGCCATGGATATGGGAGATCCCGACAACTCAGATGTCGCACTTGTCTTCGTCGACACGATTGCACTGCCGTACTACGACACTTCGCCATCGGTTGCTGCCCAGAAGATTGCCACGACGACCAACGAGCTGCGTGACCTGGCCGGCACCGGGATGTCCCGCATTCATAGCGTGGCGAAGACACGCACCGAGGTGCTCATCGTCGCCGACTGGACCAGCAGTATCGGTATTGAGCGGTTCGATCAGGCCGCCCACCCGGATGCCCTGGCACTCGCAGTAGCATCACTTGCCGAGACAATCGCCGACGCCCACGAATCTGGACGTTGCCTTGGCCTGACAAACAAGCCTGGGCAATTGCGCATCAGCAGCGACGGCCACATCTACGACGCTTTCCCCGTCGTTTTGCCCGATAGCTCGCAACGTTCGGACTACAACGCGTTGCTTTCTGTCATCGACGAGCTGTTCTACAACGTGCCAAATATCCCCTCCGATATTTCTGCTGCCATCGACCGCGCGAAGCAGGTTCGCCCGGAGAACTTCAACCAACAGGAGTCGCCAGCTCGCACACTCGCGGAGGATTTGCGCACTGCAGCGCTCGGCCCCGACTCTTCGGAGTTTCTCGCAATCGACCCCGACACCGGTGCGCGCGAATCCGTCGATGCCGACGGTGTAGCCCAATCAAACGCTCGCCACACCAAGAATCGCACCCGCGCATTCAGCACCGGCGCAGTCGTTGTCGGTGTAGTCATTGTCGGTGCACTTGTCGCCGCGGGCATCTTTGGTCTGGTTAACCGTTCCTCGGACGCACCGATTAACTCCGAGTCCGTACGACGCGGCCCGGCTCCGATCACGACGCTTTCGCTTGCCGACGCTAACGAGTGGCAGGCCGACAGCGACAACCCGGCAGCCGGTCCAGACAATCCGGACATGGCTGAGCTGACCATCGATAGTGACGAGGAAAGCTTTTGGGTAACTTCGACTTACCTCAGCCAGTTCGGCAATCGCCCAGAGGACTTCAAACCTGGTGTCGGTATTCGGGTCACTCTCGATGAACCGGCAACCATTCGAGAGCTTAAGGTCGCGGCGACCCCGGGCGCACACATTGAAGTTCGCGGCCTACGAGATGCCGACTCGACGAACTTGGATGACACAACGGTTCTCGGAAGCGCTACTGCCACCTCAGGTACGACGACCATCGAAATCGATAGCCGCGACACTGAGTGGAAGAACCTTGTTGTCTGGATCTCCGGCTTGCCGACGGCTGCGGAAGCGGTAGCCGACAGCGACTCAGACACTGACGCTGATACAGATGCTGATACAGATGCTGAGTCGCAGAATTCCGATGCGGACAACCCACTTGTCGGCGACCGCAATCTGGCTGAGCAATCTCCGGATTCGTTGCTGCCAGTTGCTATTGGCGACATTCAGGTGCGTGGTACGGAATAACGCTCTGAGCTTGCCTTAGGTGGCAACAGTTCAAGTTGTCCCAAGTTATCCACAGCTACTGGGACGTTTTGAAATTCATCCACAGCCCGCGGTCTCCACGGCAGTTTTGCCAAGCGGAGAGCGCGGGTTTCGTGTTTGCATAGGAGCCATGAACTTTGGGGGAAGAAATCGAATTGGGGACAGTCACCGTAAGGCCCGCATGGGTCGGCGACTGGGGGATTGTGGCGTCGTCGGTATGCAAAAGCATGCATCTGCGGACGAGGTCGATCGTGAATTATTGAAGGCGCACCTGGCGGGGGATCGTCGCGCGTTCGCGGTGTTGGCACGGCGTTATTATCCGCAGTTGGTAGCGATGGCGCGGCGCTATCGTCGGGATGATTTCGATCCCTTGGATGGGGTACAGGAGGGGCTGGCGCGGGCAATTGCGGGGGCGGCGAGCTTTCGCGGGCGTTCAACGGTGGCGACGTGGCTGACGTGCATCGTGAAGAATGCGTGTATTGACCACAACCGCGGTCGTTTCGGGGAGATCCCTCTCTGCGATAAGGAGGAGGATTTTGAGACGTTTATGAGTTCACAGCCGATTCCCTGCCCGGATGTTCCGCTACGTGTGACTATGGCCGCCGCATTGGAGCAGCTGCCAACGGATCAACGGGATGCCCTGCTGTACTTGGACATCTTTGGATATTCGCTGCAGGAGACCTCTCGCAGTATTGGGCAGCCGAGCGGGACGTTGAAGTCTCGGCGGGCGCGGGCGCGTCGTACGCTTCGGCGACAATTGGAAGAAGTGCAGGTGGCCTAACAACTGCGGAGCAGGGGAGAGGCTGGGGGAATAGAGATGGCTAACCTCACGTTGGTTGAGGTGGCTGGTTCCGGTAATTTCTTTCCCGGAGCTGAAAAATTTGCTTACTACTGAGCATCACTGTGCGCCATGTGATGTGAGAGATAAAAATTATAGGAGTCTTCATGAGCGATATCGTTCACGACCTGATCATCGTCGGTTCCGGTCCCGCCGGTTACACGGCTGCCACCTACGCAGCCCGTGCCGACCTGAAGCCTGTGGTGTTCGAGGGCATCGAGTTTGGCGGCCTGCTTATGACGACTACCGATGTGGAGAACTACCCAGGTTTCTCCGAGGGCATCATGGGCCCAGAGCTGATGGATCAGATGCGCGCACAGGCAGAGCGCTTCGGCGCTGACCTGCGCATGGAGATTGTCGATCGCATGGATCTCACCGGCGATATCAAGTCTGTCTGGGTTGGCGAAGAAGAGCACAAGGCTCACGCTGTCATCCTGGCAACCGGTGCCGCTCCGCGTTATGTCGGTGCTCCGGGTGAGCAGGCGCTGCTTGGTCATGGTGTCAGCGCCTGTGCCACCTGTGATGGTTTCTTCTTCCGCGACCACGATATCGCCGTCATCGGCGGCGGTGACTCCGCAATGGAAGAGGCAACCTTCCTTACCAAGTTCGCCCGCTCGGTGACGATTGTCCATCGCCGCGATGAGTTCCGTGCGTCGAAGATCATGGTCGAGCGCGCGCAGAACAATGACAAGATTCGCTTTGCGACGAACAAGGTTGTGTCCCAGGTTCTTGGTGAGGACAAGGGTTCAGTTACCGGTCTCGAGCTGGAAGACACCGTCACTGGTGAGAAGTCCGTCCTGGATGTGACTGCCATGTTCGTAGCAATTGGCCACGAGCCACGTTCGCAGATGGTTCGCAATCAGCTGGATTGCGATGAGAATGGCTACATTCAGGTAGCCGCTCCGAGCACCCAGACATCTCTCAAGGGCGTCTTTGCGGCGGGCGATGTTGTTGACTCGCATTACCAGCAGGCAATTACCGCCGCTGGTTCTGGCTGCAAGGCTGCGCTGGATGCTGAGCACTACTTGGAAACTGTTGCTCGGTAGCTGACAGCAGGGCAGTCGCACTAGCTGGATAAACACCTAATAGTTGGGGTATCGCAATTGTTGGATAAGCCCTACGATTGCAGATATCCAACTATGGGGAATATCCGATAGTCGGTAAGACCAATTGTTGTTTGCTGTAGCTCAATCAGGGCGCAGCGGGACGTGTTATAGCCCGGTACGCCCCGTACTCATCGAGCACTTGCAGCGTTCTCAAGAACACCATTAATTAACAATTTAGTACTTCACTCGCACCACCGGAAGCCCTAATTTTTGACGCCTTGAGCGCCAAATCCGTACGCGAGGCTGAAGAAGCTAGGTTGAAAAATTAGAATCAAGACCACAAAACAAAACCACTAAGAACTCAAACGAGCTCATTCTAAGGAGAAGAATTTCATGGCTCCGGTAACCGTCACCGCCAACACCTTTAAGTCCGATGTCCTCGAATCCGATAAGCCGGTGCTTGTTGATTTCTGGGCAGAGTGGTGTGGCCCGTGTAAAAAGATTGCTCCCGTTTTGGACGAGGTTGCGACCGAGCTCGATGGCAAGGCCGTCATCGCCAAGGTCAACGTCGATGAGGAGCGTGCACTGGCTGGCATGTTCCAGATCATGTCCATCCCAAGCCTGCTCCTATTCAAGGACGGCAAGAAGGTCGAAGAGATTCGCGGAGTCCGCCCGAAGGGCGAAATCACGTCCCTCATCGAAAAGCACCTTTAAAAGAACTTGGGGTTGCTCTTTATCCGATACGAGGTTACGACTGCCCACCCGTCACTTCGCTACTGCCACCTTCGTTGGACACACCCCATTATGATGTGACTGAAGTTGTGGTTGTGATTTAGAGTTATTCCTGGGGTTCTGCCGTCGGGCTAGCCGACGCGCCCTCGTAACAATCAATTCGCGCCTGCGACCTGGTAATCTTGCTGGAAATGGCGGTTTACGTCTTCCTTAATACCGTGAAGGAACCAGGTTGCCGCCAACTTGAGAGGTATTGCTGACCATATCCTCTGAGAGTACGCGGGATTTCCTAACTGAAGTTTCGTTTAGCTCACTGGCCAGTAATACTGATTAAGTGTTGTGAGGACCCACAACGGCCTAAACATAATTGTGGAGTTCGGAAGGGAGTTTTCGTGCCAGAGTTTCTGAAGGTGGGCGATAGGTCACCTCGTGTAGCCGAGGTACGTTCTACCCTGGCTCGTCTTGGGCTTCTGCCCAATTGGGAGGGCTCAGCCGCGGAGGAGAACTCGCCTCAGTGGTCTGGTGACGATGACCTCTTTGATGAGGATATGCGCAACGCTCTCCTGGCGTTCCAACAGTCCCGCGGTGTCTATGCCGACGGGATCATCCGCGACAGCACCCTGCGCCTACTGCGAGAAGCCTCGTACACTCTGGGCACCCGCGTACTGTCCTATGATCCACTGTCTCAAATGACCGGTGAGGACGTAGGCGTTCTCCAAGCTACCTTGCAGGAACTCGGCTTCCACGATGCCCGAGTAGACGGCCACTTTGGCCCGAAGACCGATGCCTCTGTACGTGAATACCAGCTCAATTACGGGCTGGAGCCCGACGGTATCTGTGGTCCCGTTACTCTCCGGGCGCTCAGCTACTTGGGCAGGAGGGTTACTGGTGGCTCTGTAAACGCCTTCCACGAGAAGGAAATACTGCGCACGATGGGGCCGAAGCTCTCTGGAAAGCGCATTGTCATTGATCCAGGTCTTGGGGCAGGGGAGCCCGGCATTGTGGTCGACGGCCCTTACGGTCAGATTTCTGAAGAAGAGATTCTTTGGGATTTGGCCTCTCGCATTGAGGGTCGCCTTGTCGCGGCAGGTGCAGAGACTATTCTGTCTCGTCCTCGTACCGACAATCCGTCCATCGAGGATCGCGCTGAGATGGCCAACGCATTTGGCGCTGACGTCTTCATCTCCCTGCAGGCTGACCACTATCACAACAACCGCGCCAGCGGTATTGCGACCTTTTACTTTGGCTCGATGAAGGGCTCCAACTCCATTCTGGGCGAACAGCTCTCTGGCCTTATCCAGCGAGAAATTGTTGCCCGTACGAGCCTGGTAGACTGCCGCTCGCACGCCCGTACCTGGGATCTCCTCCGTCTGACCAGGATGCCCACGGTGGAAGTCGCCGTTGGTTACCTGACCAACGAGGATGACGTCGCAATTCTTTCTTCCCCAGATCAGCGGGACGTAATTGCCGAATCTATCGTTGTCGCTGTAAAGCGTCTGTACCTGGGCGATGAAGAGCAGCAGCCAATGACCGGCGCTTACAGCTTTGCGCAGCTGATTGAAGAGGAAAAAGCCTAAACACGGCTGACCAATGAAACCCAGCGCTAAAGACTGAACAGCTTTGAGCGCATAAAGGGTTCTTTCGCACTTAGATCCAACGCATGGCCGATTTCTTCGTCCCAATCCAATTCCGCATCCAACTCGATACGGAGTTTCGGATGAATCGGATGTGGAGTGACCACCCGAAACCCGGAGTCAAGAAGGGTTCGCGTACGAATCAAATCACCGGCGTTATGGTTAATCGCCGCCAACGAATCTGAAATACACGGCTTAGGATTCAGCTTTTCTTCGAGTTGCGCTTCGAAATCAGCGATTAGATTCTCCGTACCGTCGTCAGGCGTTGGCGACGACGGCGTGGATGCCGACATAGAATCCACCGTGCCACTGCAACCAAACGCTTCTACCGCTGAAATCCCGCGTAGCGCGAGCTTGTGCAGAGCGGTCACAATGAGCACGCGGAGCATGTCATCGTCAACCTCTAAAGCGTTGTAATGCAGACTCGTCAGCGCAATCGCATCCGGCGATATTGGCCCGGAAGGCATGGAAAATGTCGTCGGGCAGAAGCGTGGCGGAGCAAAGAGCAGCGTGCCGACGGTCTCAGGTTTCCCATCGATAAGTGATGCCGGTGGCTTTCGTCGTAGCGAATATCCGCACGGTCCCCAGGAAAGGTAGACGGTATTGAGCCATGCTTCCTTCTCCAAGCGCACCTGGGCGGCTAAATCAGGGCTTAAATCGCCATTTAAGAGGCTTTCACTAGCTCCGCCTGGCCGAGTAGGGGATTGGCCGTCCGAATGCTTTAAATCACCGTTGAGCGCTTCATCCTCTTCTGGCGTGCTGGGGTCCAAATTAGGTTCGCGCGGCTCAGTCGAGAACTGGGGTAGGGCAGTTGCTGTACGGATATGCTCCATGCCCTGTTCCCAAAACAGGCTTAACATCGTGTCTGGATAGATTCCTTCGATGTCGGCCAGCGAAATTTTCTCGATGAATACTTCAGTCACAGTAACCGGGTTTACTCTTCGTCGAGATGCATCAGTGACATGATGCGATCAAAGTCCTCGAGGTTGCCGAATTCGATAACGATTTTGCCCTTACGCTTGCCCATCTGGGCAGTCACCTTCGTATCAAAAGAATTGGACAGGCGGTCAGCCCAATTGTGAAGGACCTCCGGCTGCGGAGTGGGCTCGCGGTGCTGCTTTTTCGGTCGCTCGCCGGCATTGAGTAATGTCACTGCTTCTTCGGTCGCACGGACGGATAGTCCTTCAGCAACAATTCGCTCGGCGAGGCGCTGCTGTTCTTCCTTACCTGCCTTAACTCCAAGCAAGGCGCGTGCGTGACCAGCCGACAGAACACCGACCGCTACTCGTCGCTGTACCTCCACCGGCAACTGCAAGAGTCGAATCATGTTGGTAATAACGGGCCGCGAGCGACCGATTCGATCCGCCAGCTCTGCCTGAGTTACACCAAACTCTTCGAGTAGCTGCTGGTACGCAGCGGCCTCTTCGAGTGGGTTCAGCTGAACGCGATGGATGTTCTCTAGTAGGGCATCGCGAAGCATGTCCTGGTTTGGAGTATCGCGAACGATGGCGGGAATCGTGTCGACCCCAGCTCGCTGAGAAGCACGCCAGCGACGTTCACCCATGATGATTTCAAACTCGGGTTGCGGCGCGTTCGGATCTTCCTTACGCGCTGCCTCGAGTGCGGCCGCACGACTACCCTCAGAGATTGGTCGTACGATAATCGGCTGCAATAGACCGAACTCACGAATAGAGTGAGCGAGCTCATTCAGGGGCTCCTCATCGAAGACCTCTCGTGGCTGCTTCGGGTTCGGCGTGATCAGCTTCAAGTCGATCTCGCGATAGGTCGCGCCAAACTCGTTTGCGGCCGAAGCGTCAACATCGGTCGGCTCCGCGCTGCTATGGTCCGCTACTCCCGACGTCGCCGAGGGCAATGTTTCACGTGAAACATCGCTAGACTTACCAATAGCCTTATCGTCACTGTGACGTTTCTGCGCCTCATCGGTATGAGGCTTGCTCTGGCCGGATTTTGCAGATTTTCCGGCGTTTTTCCCTTCAGTCAACGAGGTGCCGGATCCCGTCGCGGCTGCCCCCAGTACGTCGGCAACTCCGCTACTTCCAGGCTGCTTCGTCCCCTGGGTACGGCGGGGACCGAAGATAATATCCGCGGCACTCTCACCTACCGAGGGGTTAGCCGCCGGAGCAGTTGGGATCAGCGCGGCGATACCGCGACCGAGCCCTCCCTTGCGGTTCTCCTTTTTTTGATTCGACATCGGTAACTACTCCTAGTGGCTTTAATTTGTCTCAGTGGAATTGGACGGGGTAGGGGAGGAAGCTGGTTTTTGCCCAATCGCACTTCCACCCGAAACTGCTGAATAGTCGCCACGCGTTGCCAATTCCTTCGCGGCGTCAAGATAAGCAACTGCGCCCCGAGACCCTGGATCGTAGGAAATTACGGTCTGCGAATATCCCGGCGCCTCCGATACCTTCACAGATCGAGGGATGAGATTACGTAGCACAACCTCACCGAAGTAGTTACGAACCTCATTGGCAACTTCTTCCGAAAGCTTGGTGCGGCCATCGAACATAGTGAGCAGCACAGCAGAAATATGTAGCTCCGGATTGAGATGCTGACGAATCATCTGCACGTTATTCATCAGCTGAGTCACACCCTCCAAGGCGTAAAACTCACACTGAATCGGGATCAAAACCTCGTTGGCGGCAGTCATCGAATTCAGAGTCAACAGACCGAGCGAAGGAGGGCAGTCAATAATGAGAAAGTCAAAGCCGTTGTCAATCAGGTACTGATCTGACACTGCATCGAGAAGTCGGCGCTCACGGTTCAGGAGCGAGACCAGCTCAATCTCGGAGCCCGCCAAGTCCAATGTCGCTGGCACACAAAAGAGATTCTCAGATTCAGGGGAACGCTGGATGACATCGTCAATCTGTAGTTCGCCAATTAGAAGCTCATACGTCGACGGGGTCCCGGAAACATGCTCAATCCCCAGGGCCGTAGAAGCATTTCCCTGCGGGTCATTATCGATGACTAGCACCTTGAGACCATGCCGCGCGAGCGCCGACGCGATGTTGACTGCCGAAGTGGTCTTGCCCACGCCACCCTTCTGGTTGGCGATAGTAATACGGCGCGGGCGTTCGGGGCGTGGAAGCGATAAACGGTTCGGGGCCTTAACTTGCGCTGCCCGTTGAGCTGCCGCAGCGATGGGTGTGTCTTGCCAGGACTTCCGGCTCATTAACTATTCCCCTTACAAGCACAGCAATCACCAATCATGGCCACTGGAGTGCGAATAAAAACTTAGTAACTATCTGCAAAAGCGTAATCATCAAGCCCCAACAAGCGTTAGACGCCGACGATTGTGGAAATGTTTCACGTGAAACATCCACCTTGGCCGGTAGGACTTTGCCATACCGCGATACTTATCCCACTCTAGCCCGACGGCACTACGCGCCTCAATGTCGAAACCAAAACACAAGCGAACCGGCAGTGGAGTAGGGGAGGGGGACTTACAACCTACTTCTTCTGAATAATCACGGCGTACGTCGAAGTTCCCAACACGGAACCGCCAACCTCTACAACGCGGGGATTAGTTCCCTTCGCCTTGGCAATAAGCTTTGCGTCCCGATCAATCTCCTCTTGCGCAGTTCCACCCTTCAGTGCAACCATCGCGCCTCCGGATTTAACTAAAGGAAGCGACCAGCCCGCCAATTTCCCAAGAGGGGCAACAGCGCGAGAAGTGACGACATCTACTTGGCCAACCTCAGCGCGAACCACTTTCTCCTCAGCGCGGCCGCGAACCACGGTCACATTGTCCAGCTCGAGATCTTCCACAACCTCGTTCAAGAAAGTCGTACGGCGCAGCAATGGTTCCACAAGAACCACCTTCAAATCTGGTCGTGCAAGAGCAAGCGGAATCCCGGGCAAGCCTGCCCCCGAACCAATGTCCGCAACTAGAAGCCCTTTGCCTATCGCTTCTCCAACTACCGCAGAATTGATAATGTGCCGATCCCACAGCTTTGGAGTTTCACGTGGCCCAATCAAACCTCGGACTGTAGCCTCCTCAGCCAACCATGAATGGTAGCGGTATGCTCGATCGGCATTCCCTCCAAACACGGTATCTATCACCGAACGCAGATCCGGATCGACCAAACCTGCGGAGGCTTCTTGATTATCGACGTCTTTCGCGGAGTTACTCAACAGTTCCACTAACCTTTCCAATGGGGCAGCTGTGCCGTCACCCGTCGAGCTTTTCATTACCCCTAGTGTACGACAGTGCAACAGCCATGTTTCACGTGAAACATTGACCGGAGTTGGATGCCAAACTCCAGGCCCCACAGAAAATTACATGCCTGTAATAACAGCGACGTTGTCTGCGCGATAGAGTGCCAAGGCAAGCAAAAACGCCCCGCATCAACTGCGGGGCGTTTCGATTAATTAACTTATGTAGACGAAGGGCGATTCCACTTCAGCTATTTCTTTTTCCGCTTCCGGTTCTTCCGATTTGCGGGTTTCTGTCCTGGCGCTGGCTTCGAGACTGGGCCCTGCTGTCCCTTCCCCGAATTACCATCCGGAAGATGGCTAGAAGCCTTGTTCGCTGCAGAGGCCTGACCGGACTGCGCCTGCTGCGCATTCTGCGCTGCCTGACGCTTGCCACCCTTCTTCGGATTGATTGGCTTCTGGCCAACCTTCGGAGCGAGCTTCTCCTGTGCCTCGCGCTTGGCAGCCTTCTTAGCTGCGACAGCTTCCTTCTCTTCCTCATCCAGCTTGCCGAAGATGTAGCGCTGCTGGAAGTAGGTCCAGACGTTGTTAGTCACCATGTAGACAAGAAGGCCGATGTGCCAGAAAGCACCGGTAACAAGAATCATGATTGGGAAGAACCAAAGCATCATCTTGTTCATCATGTCCATCTGCTGACCCATAACGCCTTCCTGGCGCTTCACCAGACCGGCTTCCTGGCGGGCACGCGTGCGGTCAACAGACATGCGAGCGTTGAAGTGCGTTGCAAGTGCCGCGATAACAATCAGCGGAATGGCAACGATCATGATGTCCATGCGGGTGAAGTCCGCAGGCGTACCAGGCACAGTAAAGGCTGCGTATTGATCCTCACCCATACCAACCGAACTGGACAGTGGAGCATTGAGCACACGAGCCAGCAGGAAGGACCGCACCTCATCTACACCGAAGACGTAGTTAGGCGTATTCCAGTTCTGCTCCACCGACATGCCGAGCGCATTGCCCGTCGTACCCGTTCGGTTGAACGAACGCAGCACGTGGAAAAGGCCAATGAACACAGGCATCTGAACCAGAATCGGCAAACAGCCGCCGAGCGGGTTGACGCCCATTTCCTTCTGTAGCTGGCGCATAGCAAGAGCCTGAGCCTGCTGATCGTTCTTGTACTTCTCCTTGATGGCCTGCATCTCAGGAGCGAGCTGCTGCATCTTGATGGCAGAACGCTGCTGGTTCAGCATCGGCTTAAACAGGAGGATACGGATGGTGACCACAAGCAAAATAATGGCCAGCACCCAGGAGATACCCGAGGAGGGATCGAATAGGAAACCTGAGGCCTTATGCCAGAACCACAGGATGGCCGAAATCGGCACATACACGAAATTGAGCACGGTCTAAGATCACTCCGTTCTTTAGGGGACAGCGCACTCGCGCCTTCGTCTACAAAGCCCCGTCAAAGGCTAAGCATTACTAGAGGTTACCTGTGCATTCGCCTCAACCACGAACCCAGGCCGGGGAATGTGGCAGGAACTGGATCCCAGCCACCCGGATGCCAGGGTGCGCAACGGAAGATGCGCAAGAGAGTCAGCCACAGGCCACGAATAGCTCCAAAGCGGCGCACGGCCTCAAGACCATATGCGGAGCAGGTCGGTTCAAAACGACATGTGCTGGTCGGCTTCAGGTTAGAGATGCGACGGCGATAGAAGAGAATCGCCCGCTCCGCCACACGTGCACCAGGGCCGTGGGCGAGGGGACCGTCGTCAAGCGAATTAGCGCCGACGTTCGTATGTGGCGAGTGCCGATTGCACATCGTGGGACAGCTCCTGGCTGGTGGCTGTGGCAGATGCAGGCAGCGCGCGAACGACAATGTCCATGGTGGACGGAAGATTCTGCGCGGCCGCGGCCATAACATGGCGGAGCTTGCGGGATACAGCGTGACGAGTCACAGCGTTGCCCACAGCTTTAGATACGACAAGACCGACACGCGGACCACCAAACCTGGCAATCTGCGTATCGGTCTTATCTTCACCGCCAGAAGCGGCGGTGTCACGAATATGCAAGACCAAGGTCTTGCGTCCGATTCGGCGTCCACGTCGTACGGTGACCGTGAAGTCACGCGAAGAACGCAGCTTATTGCTCTGAGGGAGCACCGAAATCGGCGTCCTCTTACTTAAGCGGACAGGCGGGCACGGCCCTTGCTGCGGCGTGCTGCCACAACGGCGCGACCGGAACGGGTACGCATACGGGTACGGAAGCCGTGCACGCGTGCACGACGGCGGTTATTCGGCTGGAACGTCCGCTTCGACACGGTTGACACTCCTTGAAACTCAAACGACCACGAGTCCACGCTGAACACACCGCAGTAAACTCCTCGCTTCGAGTCCGAGGCAGCGATGCGTCTGACGCATTCCCGTGATGCACGGAAAAATTACTTACCGACAGATTGAAAGCTACATGCATTCTGTCGGGTCCAAGCACAAGCTCGGACTCATATCTCAATGGATATGAAACACCCAGATAGGTTACGTCGAATCGAGCGAGAAATTCAAATCAACACGCCGGATTTACCTGGAGAATCATTTTCCAAGTTTTCCGACGGTACCGATGTTGACCTGTGGAAATACTGACCTATGCACTGCAATCCACAGGGTGTTTATCCCATCAGCTGTGGATAACTTCCACACCATGAATCACAGCGAGCAGGGGAAATAACGTGTTTACCTAGGTAAACGCAGACTAGGGGGCTATTTTTCATTGTGGGCAAACTGTGGATAAACTGTTAGTCAATTAGCGACAAGGTTTATCCACAGGTGTGGACAAACATGTGGAAGTCCTGCTCGGGGCGTATAGCACCTTGTGTAGAAACACCCCACAGGGCGAATTACAAGAAATAGCCCCCAAATGGGCAGATATGGCGCTCTCGCCATGCCAAAAACGCTCCACAAAAACAGGTCGCCTCGATAAATTTGATGAACGTAAACATGTAAAAGGACATTCACACAGTGAGCGAACAACCAGAATTGCCAGGTGGACTCTGGGAGCAGGTCGTTTCTATCCTGACTTCACCAGAAGGTGCGCCGGAGTTGGGCATTGCACCACTACGCCCGCCACACAAGGCACTGCTGCGGTCAGTGACGCACACTGGTGACTTTCCAGGTTTTTTCCTGCTCAGCACTCAATCGCCAGTGGTGCAGGCGCTGGTAAAAGAAGAGCTCAAGGGCATTATCGAGGCCGTCTTAGCTTCGCTGACCGGTGAGGAGTTGGAAACGGTCATTACCGTTGCCGATCCTGCTGACGACGCTGAAGATAGCCAGGCAGCAGAGACCACTCAATCACCTGCACAGCACTCGGGACAGATGCCATCTGCAGCTTCGCGTCCGCAGCAGGCTCAGCGTCAACAGCCAAACCAGCAGCACCAGCAGCAATCTGGCCGCAACTACCCGTTCCCCAGTGCAGATGCGAATGACTTCAATCGCCACGAGCAGCACCAGGGATCGACGCAGACGCCACAGGTGCCGCAGACACACCAGCAGAATGTCCATAATCAGCAGAGTGCCCAGTCACAGCACCGATCGATGGACGCAGTGGATTCAATGGCGCAGGGGCTTTCGCACTCATCTGCCGAGAATCCGATGACTATTGCTGATCAGCGCCAGGTCACAAGTCCTTTCCGCTCCGAGAGCCACGGCACTCCAACCGAGATGAGCATGCCTTTCGAGGAGCCCACCCTCAACCCGAACTACACCTTCGAAACCTTCGTCATTGGTCCGCAGAATAAGTTCGCCGCCGCAGCCGCCGTCGCTGTTGCGGAGTCTCCGGGGCGCACCTACAACCCGCTGTTTATCTCCGGCGGTTCGGGTCTTGGCAAGACGCACCTGCTCCACGGCATTGGTCACTACGCCAAGCATTTGTACCCTAACCTGCGGGTTCGTTACGTTTCCTCGGAAGAGTTCACCAACGACTTCATTAATTCCGTGCGTGACGACGCCCAGGAATCCTTCAAGCGTCGCTACCGCGATTTGGACATGCTCATCATCGATGACATCCAGTTCTTGGAGGGCAAGGAAGGTACACAGGAAGAGTTCTTCCATACGTTCAATGCCCTGCACCAGTCCAATCACCAAATTGTGCTGTCGTCGGACCGCCCACCACGCGAGCTTAAGACCCTGGAGGATCGCCTTCGTACCCGCTTCCAGTGGGGGCTCAATCCGGATCTGCAATACCCGGACTTGGAGACGCGAATCGCAATTCTGTCGAAGAAGGCACAGCTGTCTGATTTGGTCGTTCCGCATGATGTACTCCAGTACATCGCGGAGAACACCTCGTCTTCTATTCGTGAGCTCGAGGGGCGTCTACTGCAGATTAGCGCTCACGCATCCATGATTCATGAGCCTGTGACCTTGAAGTTTGCGCAGGAGATCCTCGGTGCCGACGAAATCGAGGTGCAGATTACCCCGGAGATCATCATCTCCACCACGGCTGAGTACTTCGACCTAACGGTTGCGGATTTGGTGGGCCCGGGTAAGACTCGTCCGGTCGCTCATGCTCGCCAGATCGCGATGTACTTGACGAGGTCCTTCACTGAGCTTTCGTTGCCGTCGATTGGCCGGGAGTTCGGAAATCGTGACCATTCGACGGTTTTGCACGCTGAACGCAAGATTGTTAAGGAAATTCAGGAGAAGAAGCCCTCAAAGGACCAGGTCAACGACCTGACTACGCGCATTCGAGACCGAGCTCGCGGCACGGCTTAAAAACCTTGGGCTCTGCGTGCGGAATTCTTGTTATTAACTGCGGTTTTTCCGTGCACAGAGCTGTGGACAACTCGTAAATTTTGTGGATGAAAGATGAAGCCCGAACACTATCCACAGACACCCCAAGTTATCCACAGTTAGACGCACTGGTTATCCACAGCTCGAAACCGGTGAAGACCAGCGGGAATCATGTAATTTCACAATGTGCACACCCCCTATTACTACTCCCGACTTTAAAAATCTCTAGAAACTTCTAGATAAAAGGGGGCCTGCGCACAACCTCGGGCAAACAACCTCTGGCGCACAACTTCATAAATGCCAAGAACGAGTAAGAACTACGATTAAGCACTAGACGGACTACAAGAATCCCAGTGAGGTCTTTGGCAGTCTGCAGTAGAGTTGTACGATGGAATCTTTGTAACTCCAGTCATGTGCGCTGACATAGCGTGCTGACAACACAAAAGACGGCTAATAACAGACATCCAATACCGGTGGAGGAACGATGGAGCAGACCGATGTCCGTATTCGCGCGGCTAAGGACGATCTCGCGGGTGCGGTGAGCTGGGTTGCTCGTAACCTGCCTGCACGCCCGACTCAGCCGATTCTGCGTGGCATGATTTTTCTCGCGGATGACAATGGTCTGCAGCTCGCTGGCTATGACTACGAGGTCTCGACTCAGATTCGTATTAGCGCAGAGGTCGATGAGCCCGGTCGCTTCGCCGTCAATGGCAAGTTGGTTTCTGACATTGTCTCTAAGCTGCCGAATAAGCAGGTAGAGATGCACTTTGATGGCACGAAGGTCATCGTTCGCTGTGGTTCTTCCCGCTTCGAGTTGCCAAGCCTGACCTTGGAGGATTACCCGCAGCTACCAGAAGCTCCGGCTGCTACCGGCACTGTCGATGCCGCTCTGCTGGCTGAGGCTATTGGTCAGGTCGCTATCGCTGCCGGCAAGGATGAGTCGCTGCCGATGCTGACCGGTATCCGGATGGAAACCGAAGGTAACGAAGTCACTCTCGCTGCCACCGACCGTTTCCGCCTGGCGGTTCGCAGTTTCGAGTGGGAGCAGATCCCGGAGGGGGAGACTAAGCTGCTCATCCCGGCAAAGACCTTCGCGGAGACTGCCCGCACTCTCGATACCACTTCCAGTGAGCCAGTGACCTTGGCATTCGGCGACGGATCCGATGATCGTGAGGTCGGCTCCGAAGGTCTGCTGGCTATCCTCGCCGATCCTCGTCGCACTACCACGCGACTGCTGGACGCCGAGTTCCCGAAGTTCCGCCCGTTGCTGCCGAAGCAGCATTCCTCCATGGCTGTTGCCCGTGTTGACCAGCTGCAGGATGCCATCCGTCGTGTGTCTCTGATGGCCGATCACGGTGCGCAGATTCGCATGGACTTCTCCGATGGCCAGGTTGTCCTTTCCGCTCATGGCGACGAGGTTGGTCACGCAGAAGAGACTGTGGCCTGCAACTTCTATGGGGAACCACTTCTGATTGCCTTCAACCCGCAGTACCTGCTCGAGGGGCTCAGCGCTGTTCGCTCCCACCGCGTTCTGCTGGGCTTTACGCAGCCCTCGCGTCCCGCGATTCTCATTCCGGAGCCGGAAGCCATCCCGGAGCTCGGTGAGGACGGCTTCTACCCAACGCCGGAGACCGACTTCACTTACCTGCTGATGCCTGTGCGCCTGCCGGGCTAGTCTGCGGCTATGCACATTCGGTATTTGTCCTTGCGGGACTTCCGCTCCTGGCCGGAGTTGGAAGTCGAGTTCACGCCTGGAATTACCGTATTTACCGGGCAAAATGGCTACGGCAAGACCAATATCGTCGAGGCCGTTGGATATCTCTCCACGCTCGGTTCGCATCGAGTGTCTACGGATGCTCCGCTGGTTCGTTCGGGGACCCCGTCGGCACGCATTTCGGCGACGGCGGTCAATGATGGCCGAGAGCTGACGGCGCATCTGCTCATCAATCCGCATCGCGCGAATCAGGCGCAGATTAATCGCACGCGGCTGAAGTCTCCGCGGGAGCTGCTGGGGATCGTCAAGTCGGTCTTTTTCTCGCCCGAGGATCTCACGTTGGTCAAGGGCGAGCCCGCGTCCCGTCGCCGCTACATCGATGATTTGCTCGCTTTACGACGGCCACTGTCCGCAGGTATCCGCATTCAATATGACAAGATCTTGCGTCAGAAAAATGCGCTGCTGAAGTCGGCGGGCTCGACGCTGCGCCGTGGCTATTCTTCCTCGGAGGGGCAGGCCGCACTGAGCACGCTGGACACCTGGGATGCGCAATTGGCGCAGGTGGGAGCGGCACTAATGGCTGCGCGCATGGATTTGATTGCCGAACTGTCGGAACACGTCAGCGAGGCCTATGCCACGCTTGCCCCGCACTCGCGCCCAGCCACGATTGCCTATGCGCCGAAGGTCGACAGTCTGGATGGCGGGCCATTGCCCAGCGAACCGGAGCTGCTCGAGGCACTGCTGCTGACGAAGATGGCGGAGCGCCGCACCGCGGAGATTGAGCGCGGTTCCTGTCTCGTTGGTCCGCATCGCGATGATCTCAACCTCATTCTCGGCAATGACCCCGCCAAGGGCTTCGCTAGCCACGGCGAGACCTGGTCTTTTGCACTCGCGCTGCGTCTCGGCGCGTACTTTTTGCTCCGTGCCGATGGGCCCGACCCGATCTTGGTGCTTGACGACGTGTTTGCGGAGCTCGACCGGCATCGTCGGGAAGCTCTCATGGAGATCGCGCAGCAGGCTGAGCAGGTGTTGATCACCTCGGCGGTGGGGGAGGAGTTGCCTCAGGCACTGGTCGAGGATTCTTCTGTCACTCATCACACGGTGACGGTGGCGCAGACTGAGCAGGGGCGAATCTCACTGCTGGATGAAAACCCAGTCGCGGAAGAGTGACGGGTATGGTCGAGAACATGGAGCCGGATAACTCACCGGAAGAAGAAAAGGACCTGATCAGCGACGCTTTCTTCCGCATGCGCGATGCCGCTAAGGAGGGCGGTCACAAGTTACCGAATCTCCAGCGGCCACCGAAGAAGAAGGGCTCGTGGTCTGGCCTCGATAGCCGTGTGCCTGTGAAGGCCGCGGAGGGGATTGTTGCGGACGTCGATAAGCAGCGGGCAGCGCAAGCAGTGGTGCGAGATCGTGCCGGTACGGTGATTTCACCGAGCCTATTGAAGGAGGCGGGGATTCGGCTGTACCGGAAATATGACCGTCGACCTGCGCCGATTGGTGCGGTGCTGAATAAGGCAGTAGTCGATCGCGGCTGGCAGATCCACATTGCCCACGGTGTGATCATGACGGAGTGGGATTCGATGGTCGGCAAGGTTGTCGCGGAACACTCCCAGGTCAAGGAGTTCAAGGACGGCACTTTGGTGGTCGAGTGCCAATCGACAGCATGGGCAACACAGCTGCGGCTGGCACAGCGACAGGTTTTGAAGTCGATTGCGGAACGCGTCGGCGATGGGGTGGTTGAGGAAATTAAGGTGCTGGGGCCAAAAGCGCCGAATTGGCGCAAGGGCAAATTGCACATCGAGGGCCGAGGACCGCGTGATACTTACGGGTAAAGGTCGGTAAACGGTCTACGATTAGCCGTCGGTATGCGTAAAACTGCGAAATTTGGTCCTTTGAGCGCATCGGCTATATCCACAGTAGGGGACTACGTTGGGGTAAGATGGGCAGGAGAAAACCGGCAGGCGGTTCTTGAGACGTTATCGACTTCCAAACTAGCCAGACCTATCTAGTAGTCCTATGTAGTTCTGGCTGGCGCTGATAGCGCTTGACCGCCGGCCTATTTTTCGCGCGCTGACGAATGTTGCGCGGGGAGAGAACCAAGAATAGGAGACGCGCCGAACCGTGGCTGCTACCGAACATCAATATGACGCCTCATCGATTACCATCCTCGAGGGCCTCGAGGCCGTGCGTAAGCGGCCGGGTATGTACATTGGCTCAACTGGTGAGCGTGGCTTGCACCACCTGGTGTGGGAGGTTGTAGACAACTCCGTCGACGAGGCGATGGCGGGTTACGCCACCGATGTTGAGGTCACTCTGCTGGAAGACGGCGGCGTTCAGGTCCGCGATAACGGCCGTGGTATTCCTGTCGAAATGCACCCGTCGGGTATGCCGACGGTGCAGGTGGTTATGACTCAGCTGCACGCCGGCGGCAAGTTTGACTCCGAGTCCTACGCTGTCTCCGGTGGTCTGCACGGTGTGGGTATTTCGGTGGTTAACGCGCTGTCGACGCGCATGGAAACCGAGGTCATCCGCGATGGCTACACCTGGTACCAGAACTTCGACCAGGCTGTTCCGGAAGAAATTATCCGAGGTAAGAAGACTCGCGGTTCGGGTACCACGCAGCGTTTCTGGCCGGACCCGGAGATTTTTGAGACCACCGATTTCAAGTTCGACACCATTTCTCGCCGCCTGCGCGAGATGGCGTTTTTGAACAAGGGCCTGACCATCACGTTGGTGGACAAGCGTGTCTCCGAGGAGGAGCTCGAGGCCGAGGCTCTGGCGGAGCAGGCGGAGACCGAATCCGCTGAAATCGCCAAGGATGCGGTTGAGGAGCAGAAGGAGAAGGCAGAGAAGACCACCAAGCCGAAGGAGCGCCGCAAGGTCTTCCACTACCCGAATGGTCTGCGGGATTATGTCGAGACTCTGAACAAGTCGAAGAACATCATCCACCCGACCATCATTTCCTTCGATGCTGCAGGTGACGGCCATGAGGTCGAGATTGCAATGCAGTGGAACTCGGGTTACTCCGAGTCGGTGCACACCTTCGCCAACACCATTAACACCATTGAGGGTGGCACGCACGAAGAGGGCTTCCGTTCTGCGTTGACATCGCTGATGAACCGCTATGCGCGTGAGCACCGCCTGTTGAAGGAGAAGGAAAACAACCTCTCCGGCGAGGACTGCCGTGAAGGTCTCGCTGCCGTGATTTCGGTGAAGGTCGCCGATCCGCAGTTCGAGGGCCAGACGAAGACGAAGCTGGGTAACACCGAGGTGCGTTCCTTCGTCCAGCGCATGACTAATGAGCACATCGGTCACTGGCTGGAGGCCAATCCGGCTGAGGCCAAGGCCATTGTTAACAAGGCCATTGCTTCGGCGCATGCCCGTCAGGCGGCTCGTAAGGCCCGTGACCTGGTGCGTCGTAAGTCCGCGACCGATCTTGGCGGTCTTCCGGGTAAGTTGGCGGACTGCCGTTCGAAGGATCCGAAGCAGTCCGAGCTGTTCATCGTGGAGGGTGACTCCGCAGGTGGTTCTGCAAAGGCAGGCCGAAACTCGCTGTTCCAGGCCATTTTGCCGCTGCGCGGTAAGATCTTGAACGTCGAGAAGGCGCGCCTGGATAAGACGCTGAAGAATAACGAGGTCCAGGCCATTATTACGGCGCTGGGCACCGGTATTCACGACGAGTTCGACATCGAGAAGCTGCGCTACCACAAGATTGTGCTGATGGCCGACGCCGACGTCGATGGTCAGCACATTGCCACGCTGCTACTGACGCTGCTGTTCCGTCTGATGCGTCCGCTGATTGATGAAGGGCACGTCTACCTCGCCCAGCCGCCGCTGTACAAGCTCAAGTGGGCCAAGGGTGAGCCGGGCTACGCCTACTCAGATGCTGAGCGCGATCAGCTGCTGGAAGAGGGGCTGGCTGCCAACCGCAAGATCAACAAGGACGATGGCGTTCAGCGTTACAAGGGTCTCGGTGAGATGAACGCCGCTGAGCTGTGGGATACCACCATGGATCCGGATCACCGCGTGCTGCGTAAGGTCGCCCTCGAGGACGCGCAGAAGGCCGATGAACTGTTCACCATTCTGATGGGCGATGACGTCGCTTCACGACGTTCGTTCATTACCCGTAATGCGAAGGACGTTCGCTTCCTCGACGTTTAAGCCGGTACCTGGTTTTAGTTTTCGCCTTGTCGGTTCCCCTGACAAAACCTCAGTTCAGCCATTAATGTTTATGAAATGGAAGATACTCGGGGAAGCATGGTCAACGGGGAACCGCCAGTCGAGCCACGTATTGTGCAGGAGACTTTGCCAGATGGCTCCGTGACCCCGATGGCGCTTCGGTTTCCCGAAGGTTCGCCTCGGGGCATTGTCGTTATTTGGCCGGGCTTTGGCATGGGTGCTCGCTACTACCGGCCGATTGCCCAAGAGTTACAGCGCCGAGGTTTTTGCGTCCTGACCTCGGAGTTGCGCGGCCAGGGTAACCAGACTGCGGTGGCCACCCGCCGTCACAATTGGGGCTACCAGGATCTCGCGTCGGTGGATTACCCGTTGGCCGTGGCGCGGGCTCGCAAGGAGTTTGACCACCTCGCGGCAGGGGAGAAGCTACCCATCTACTTGCTGTGTCATTCCATGGGCGGTCAGATTGCCTCGCTGTATCTGGCCCGACCGGAAGCGGACGTGGCCGGCGTAGTGATGGTTGGCTCCGGTACTCCGCACTACAAGTGTTTTACCGGCAAGGAGTACAAGCGACTCCGTTACGGTGCACCGTTTATGCAGGTGGTGTCCCAGATCCTCGGTTATTGGCCAGCGGGCAGGCTTGATGTGGCCGGCTATGGCCGGCAGGCTCGTAACCATGTGGTGGAGTGGGCGCGGTTCTCTCGTACGGGTCTTCTGCGACCGCGCGGTGCGGATATCGACTATGCCGCTGAGATGCCGAAGGTGACTACCCCGGCGCTGCTGCTGAACTGTGGTGGTGATCGTGACTGCCCGGAGGCCTCCGCACAGGCGCTGGCACGGATGCTGCCGAATTCGGCAAAGTACGAGTTCATTGAGCAGCGCCTTGGCCACAATCGCTGGGCGCGTGAGCCACAGGCTGTGGTTGACCGTCTAGAGCAGTTTATTGAGGAAATTTAAACCGCAATTTTCCAGCTGGTAATCTGCGCTTCTTAACGTAGATGCCTATGGCAACTTCACCTAAAAATATATCTGAATTTTCCCGTCGGCACTTCCTGCAGACCGCCGCAGGTGTCGGTGCTGTCACCGCTGCGAGCACGCTGCTGCCGCCATCATTGCGCCATGCACTCGCGCAGCCCCGACCGGCTGGCTCCCTCGACCAGGTTGAGCACGTTGTCGTGTTGATGCAGGAAAACCGCTCTTTTGATCACTACTTCGGCACTCTCCGAGGTGTGCGGGGGTACAACGACAATTCCGCTTTGCCGGGCGTTTTCAACCAGAGTGGGGTCAGTCCATACCTGATTCGCAACGCCGCTAATCGCGGTGATCTCTCGGTGGAGTACATTGCAAGTTTGCCGCACGGTTGGGAAGACGGGCAGGTTGCACTAAACGGCGGCCGCTGTAATGGCTGGATCGAGGCCAAGGGCAACGGCACGATGGCCTGTTATGACCGTCAGGACATCGCGTTCCAATTCGCTCTCGCAGAGACGTTCACTATCTGCGATGGTTACTTTTCCTCGATGCCTACGTCGACAAGCCCGAACCGCAACTACCTGTTTTCGGGTGATACCCGAAAGGAACCGTGGGGGACTGGAGCGGTTGGCAATGCGGCGTACGAGCCGACGCACCCGGGGTACAGGTGGCGCACGTATGCCGAGGATCTCTCGGCGGCTGGGGTGCCATGGCGCGTCTACCAGGAGTGGGATAACTACACGGACAACAACCTGGATTTCTTCGCCGCGTTTCGAAATATTGGCCGCAAGGTCATTCGTGAGGCCGGGCTGCCTGGGCTCGACATGACGGGCTTCCACGAGAAGCTGCTGGAACTGGGCGATGGGATGCCGCCAACTGCAGAGCAGCAGGAGATGGTCGACCGCCTGAATGCCGCTGTGGAGAAGCTGCCTGAGGCGGAACGGGATCTCTATGATCGCGCGCTGCACCGCCGCCAGCCGGGCACGCTAACCGACGCTTTCCGACGGGATGTTGAATCTGGGGAGCTGCCAAAGGTGTCCTGGATTGTGCCTTCGGCCGCGGAAAGCGAGCACCCGGGAGCGTCCTCGCCGATTCAGTCGGCGAATATCACTTACCGCCTGTTGGATGCGTTGGCCTCCAACCCGGAGGTGTGGGCCAAGACGGTCTTCCTGATTAACTTTGACGAGTTTGATGGTTACTTTGACCATGTGGTGCCGCCGCTGCCGCCGAAGAACGAGCCAGGGGAGTGGTACCTGGGCAAGCCGAAGGGGCTCGGTTTCCGCGTCCCGATGACTGTCATTTCACCGTGGTCGGTGGGTGGTTCGGTGTCCTCAGAGGTCTTCGATCACACTTCGGTGATCCGTTTCCTGGAGCAAGTCACCGGCGTGAGCTGCGGAAATATCACTGATTGGCGTCGCCGGATTTGTGGTGATTTGGTATCCACACTGGACTTCTCGGCATCTGCGGGAATGCAGCTTCCAGAGCAGCCGGGGCCAGCGCCAGAGTTTGTGAAGCGCTGGGAGGCGGAGCCGGCCGGTGACTATCCGGTGCAGGAGTCCGAGCAGGCGACCGCGCTGCCGACACCGTACCGGCTGCACGCCTACCTCAAAGGCGGCAATCTTGTGCTGGTCAATGACGGTTCCCGTGAGGCTGTTTTCGCTGTTTACAGTGGCAATAAGGTGGAGCATCACACGGTGCTCGGTACGTTAGAGCTGCGAATTGGACTCCTGGAGCGCGAACTTACCGTGTGCGGCCCGGACCGCTTCCTGCGTGTATTCAGCAAGACGGCGAAAGAGTTGCCGGAGGTCACTTTGGAGCACGCGGCGGGACGTGTTCTAGTTGGCGGGCAGGACCGGACGGCTGATTATGTCCGTGATGGTTGGTACGAGGTTGAGCTGGCTGAAGGTGAGGCCACGGCGTATTACACGGGCCGGCTGGAGTCTGGCAATCGCATTCCGACCAGCCCGTTTACCCGAAAGGGTGACTAGGCCCTGTCCCCGGCTAAGTGCCACCTTTGACCAGTTCCCACGTCTCTGCGAATGACAGCTCTTCGCCGTTGGTGGTGAGGAGTATGTGTGCAAGTAGTGCGCCCAGTGTGGTGTTGCCAAAACTTAGTGGTTTCACGTGAAACGTTGCGTAAGCGACCGCTTGTGCAGCCGCAGAAACCATGGGAAAGCTACGGTGACCAGCAATGACTCCTGAGCTGGCGGCGACAATAGCGCTGATTGTCCACGGCCTCGCAAGTGTAGCGTCGACCAATTCCGGCACTGTGGCCACCAGTTCATCGGTGGCCGCCAGGATAGCGGCCTCGCTGAGAGGCTGAATCTGGGGCGTGCTCATTCCTGTGCTCCCCGGGGCCTTGGGGAGCTCAACTTTCGCAGCAGCGCCATGTCAGTATCAATTACGCTTGCCGTAATTTCCCGGGCCTGACCTTGCTGAAGGGCTCTCGCTGCGGCGGATTCGATGGCGCGAATGGCGGCCTCGTGTTTAGACACGCCCTCCATGTGCGCCAGCAGAGCCAAGGCGGTGTCCTGTTCTTTCGTGAGCCTCAAGGTCATCGCCATCGCATTTGCTCCCTGCTATCTAACTGCGCTTCTTAACTGCGCTAGTTTGTTTCTCGCTATCAGGCCTAAAACCCCAGATTTGATACCACAATGGTATCGAAAAGTTGCACACGGCGTCGTAAAGCGGGCTCTAAAGCCCTGTAGAATGGATGCGAACCTCTTTTAAGTAAAGGAAGCAGTCATTGAGCGACGATAACAACAACGACGGCTCATCTTTCGGAAGTGGAGTATTGGGCCACCAGGTTCGCCCGATCGACATCAATGAAGAGATGCAGTCGAGCTATATCGACTACGCCATGAGCGTGATTGTTGGCCGCGCGCTGCCGGAGATCCGTGATGGTCTCAAGCCGGTGCACCGCCGCATTCTCTACGCCATGTTCGACAACGGCTACCGCCCGGAGCGCGGCTATGTGAAGTCCGCAAAGCCGGTTTCGGACACGATGGGTAACTACCACCCGCACGGCGACAGAGCTATTTACGACACCATGGTGCGCATGGCGCAGCCGTGGTCCATGCGCTATCCGCTTGTCGACGGTCAGGGTAACTTCGGCTCCCGCGGTGACGACGGCCCCGCAGCTATGCGTTACACCGAGGCCCGTCTGACGCCGTTGGCCATGGAAATGGTGCGCGACATTCGCGAAAACACCGTCGATTTCCAGCCGAACTACGACGGTCGTACGACAGAGCCGGTTATTCTGCCGTCGCGTGTCCCGCAGCTGTTGATGAACGGCTCCGGCGGTATTGCCGTCGGTATGGCCACCAATATCCCACCGCACAACCTGCGTGAGGTCGCGGATGCCATCAACTGGTGCCTGGACAACCCGGAAGCGGATGAAAAGACCACGCTGGATGCGGTCATGGAGCGCATCAAGGGCCCGGATTTCCCAACTGCCGCCCAAATTGTCGGCGATAAGGGCATCAAGGAGGCCTACACCACCGGCCGTGGTTCGATTCGCATGCGCGGTGTGACCTCGATTGAGCAGGAGGGCACCCGTCAGTCGATTGTCATCACTGAGCTGCCGTACCAGGTCAACCCGGACCGCATGATTGCCAACATCGCGGATCAGGTCAAGGACGGGCGTCTGCAGGGCATTGCCTCGATTGATGACGAATCTGACCTGAAGTGGGGCATGCGTATCGTCGTCAAGCTCAAGCGCGACGCCGTACCGCGTGTGGTGCTGAACAACCTGTACAAGCACTCCCAGCTGCAGACCAGCTTCGGTGCGAACATGCTCGCCATCGTCGACGGTGTGCCGCGTACGCTGCGCATTGACCAGATGGTGACGCTGTATGTCGCCCACCAGATTGAGGTCATCGTTCGACGGACCCAGTTCCGCCTGGACGAGAAGGAAAAGCGCGCCCATATCCTGCGTGGCCTGGTCAAGGCCCTGGATATGTTGGACGAGGTCATCGCCCTGATTCGCCGGTCTGCCACGGTTGATACCGCGCGCACGGGCCTGATGGGTCTGCTCGAAATCGACGAGATTCAGGCTGACGCCATTTTGGCGATGCAGCTGCGTCGTCTGGCTGCTCTGGAACGCCAGAAGATTATTGACGAGTTGGCTGAGATCGAGCTCGAGATCGCCGACCTGAAGGACATCCTGGCCAAGCCGGAGCGTCAGCGTGCCATCGTTAAGGAAGAGCTGGGCGAGGTAGTGGAGAAGTACGGCGATGACCGTCGTACCCAGATTGTGGCCGCTGAGGGCGACGTCACCGAAGAGGACCTCATCGCCCGCGAAAACGTGGTCGTGACCATTACTTCCACGGGCTACGCCAAGCGCACCAAGGTCGATGCCTACAAGGCCCAGCGCCGTGGTGGCAAGGGCGTGCGCGGTGCGGACCTGAAGCAGGACGACATTGTCCGCCACTTCTTCGTCTGCTCCACGCACGACTGGATTCTGTTCTTCACCAACAAGGGTCGCGTCTACCGTCTCAAGGCCTACGAACTGCCGGAGGCCACTCGCGCCGCCCGCGGCCAGCATGTCGCCAATCTGCTGGAGTTCCAGCCGGAGGAGCGCATCGCCGAGGTGCTGCAGATTCAGAGCTACCAGGACAGCCCGTACCTGGTGCTGGCCACCAGCGAGGGCAAGGTTAAGAAGTCTCGCCTGGAGGACTACGAGTCCGCTCGTTCCGCTGGCCTGATTGCCATCAACCTGCGCGAAGGCGACTCCCTCATCGGTGCTCGTTTGTGCTCTGCTGACGATGACCTGCTGCTCGTCTCCGAGCGTGGCCAGGCTATCCGTTTCACCGCCTCCGACGACGCGCTGCGCCCGATGGGCCGCGCCACGGCCGGTGTCCAGGGTATGCGCTTCAAGGGCGACGACAAGCTGCTCAGCATGGTCGTGGTCGAGGAAGAGCACAACCTGCTGGTTGCAACGACCGGTGGCTTCGGCAAGAAGACCAAGCTCAGCGAGTACACCCCGCAGAACCGTGGCGGTATGGGCGTGTTGACGCTCAAGTACGACCCGAAGCGTGGTCCGCTGATGGGCGCCCTGGTGGTCGACAACGACGACGAAATCTTCGCTGTCACCTCCGCCGGCGACATCATCCGCACCAACGTCAACGAGATTCGTGCCACCTCGCGTGCCACTAAGGGCGTGCGCCTGGTCAATCTCGCTGACGGCGTGGAACTATTGGCTGTCGACCGCAACGTCGAGGATGAGGGCGAAGAGACCGCTTCTAAGGTCTCTGAGGCCGGAACCTTGGACGTAGTCCCGAAGCGCACCGGCGCCACCAAGAGCACCGGTGCTGCCGAGTCCGGTGACTCGGAGGCGGAGAAGGAGTAAGCGTATGGCCGAAACTAACTTGGTAGTCGACAAGGTGAGCCCCTGGTCCGCCATGCGCATTACGGCGGCCACTGGTTTCATTTGCTTCCTCGTCTGGCTTGCCGCGGTTGGCCTGCTCTACCTCTTGCTCTCCGGGATGGGATTGCTCGCTCCGATCAGTGAAATGATCGGCGGGGAGGATTCCATCAGCGCGGGTCTTGTCCTTGGCCTGGCGGCCGCTGTAGGTGCGCTGTGGTGGGTGCTGTCGATTGGATTCATGGCCCTCGGCGCGGTTATCTACAACGCTTGCGGCGGTCTCGTCGGAGGTCTCAAGATTTCGCTTGCCGACGACGACTAGGCTGCCTTGCCGCCCGCTGGCCCCGGTGTCACCCCCGTTCGGTGGCTCCGGGGCCGCGTTGGTTCAGAGGTGTTTTTCAGTGAACTGGTTGTGGAGTAGCTGTAATGACTACTTAATGACTGCTTTTTAACCTAATATTTAGGCCTCTGACCAGGCGATTTGTGAAGTGTCATGGTTACGGGTTAAGTTATATCTCGTTCCACGGGGCCTATAGCTCAGGCGGTTAGAGCACTTCGCTGATAACGAAGGGGTCGGAGGTTCAAGTCCTCCTAGGCCCACTCCGAACAAGGTATAATTGCTCGGTATACGGGGCTTTAGCTCAATTGGTAGAGCACCTGCTTTGCAAGCAGGAGGTCAGGGGTTCGATTCCCCTAAGCTCCACAAAAAAAATTCCCCCCGGTCGTAAGGCCGGGGGAATTTTGCGTTCTGGGTTAGGTGGCGGTTCTAGGGGCGGGTTAAGGGTCAAAATGTGTGTCTGGCTCGGCGTGTCGCGGGGGTTAGATTTGGCCTTTTTGAATGCCGATTGAGT